>JAIPBX010000118.1 GCA_021738485.1 Bacteroidales bacterium
TTTTACCTTATATCTTTACTTTATCTGTTTTTGATTATTTTTCTTTACCAGGGATGGAGAAAATTGAAAAATCCTGTTAAAGAAAAGGATATTTATTCTGATAAAGTGAAAGTTGCTGTAATAATCCCGGCCAGGAATGAGGAGACGAATATTGTGAATCTTCTGAATGACATCGATTCTCAAAATTATCCCGAACCTTGGATTGAGGTTATTGTTGCTGATGATGCTTCCGGGGATGGGACGGCTGAAGTAGTCAAAGAATGGGCTGATATTCATAGCCTGAATGTTAAATTGTTAAATTTAGAAGATCGACCTGGTAATCCTTCTCCGAAAAAAAGAGCTTTATCCCAGGCTATCAACCATTCCACTGCCGATCTTATCATCACTACGGATGCTGATTGCAGGGTAGGAAAAAATTGGATTTCAGCTATAGTGCAGCATTACGAATCGACCGAGGCTAAAATGATTTCCGGGCCGGTACGGTTTATTC
The DNA here is from genome assembly GCA_021738485.1 of Bacteroidales bacterium. Lineage (GTDB taxonomy): Bacteria > Bacteroidota > Bacteroidia > Bacteroidales > JAIPAH01 > JAIPAH01. The sequence continues at coordinate 491 of JAIPBX010000118.1, forward strand.
CATTGACCAGTTTTTTCACGAAGATACAGGCATTGGAGTTTCTTAGTCTTGTGGGGTCGGGAGCGGCAGCCATTGGTCAGAATAACCCATTGATGTGCAACGGAGCTAACCTTGCTTTCTCAAGGAAGGCTTTTTTTGAAGTAGGGGGCTACTATGGTAACGAGAATTATGCTTCGGGCGATGATGTTTTTTTGATGTTGAAAATGAAAAGACACTATGGCCATTTCGCTATTTCTTTTTTGAAAGACCCGAAAATCATTGTCGATACTCCACCGAAACCCAACTGGCATGGTTTTATCAATCAGCGAACCCGTTGGGCATCAAAAACCAAGGCTTACAGGGATTCCTTTTCCCTTTTTACTTCCGGAGTAGTCTTTTTGTTTTGTGTGACATTACTTCTTATCATACTGCTTCTTGTGGTCGGACAGATAAATCCCGTTAGGGTAGTGACGTTATGGGCTGTTAAACTGATAGTAGATGTCTTTTTTTTGTGGCGCATCACAGGCTTTATGAAACAGGCTTATCTAATGAAGTACTTTATACCGGCGCAGCTATTTGTCGTTCTTTATACTACCATAGCCGGATTTTTAGGGAGTTTAGGAGGATTTTCCTGGAAGGGTCGAGCGTATAAATAAAAAACGAAGTGCTCCAAGAGCACCTCGTTTTAATTTTAGTTCTATCCTGGTTTAGGGTAATACGTTCCCATTCACGTTACCCACAAATTCATTATTCGCTGAAGCGGAAAGGATGTCATTAATCGTACCGGTTCCCTGCCAGTATACGCCATAACCGCCACTATATCCTACTTTACTATTTGTCAAGGTCATAACAGCATTTCCATGACCTGAAATAGCGGTGGCAGCATCCACGAAATTGTCCAGGTCATGCTCCGTACCTCCGGCATACATTACTTCCACATAATCCAGGGTATTCAATGAGCTGGCCGAACGGATATGCAGGCCTGACCACAGAATGCCCCCTGCTGTATTGGACGACGTAAAGATGATTTTAGAGGAACTCGTACCCTCGGCACTAAGCGAACCGCCATCACTGTCTACCTTTAGCTTTTTGTCCTCTTCAAAGGCAAAGTAAGCCCCCGGATTAATGGTCAGGGCTTCCTTCACGGTCAGGTTGCCTGTGACGCGGTATTGGGCATTGCCTTGAAGGTTAACCCATGTGCTGGCTTCTGTCAGGTCGCTGAGGTAGATTTCTACCCCGTCCCAACCGTTTCCGGAGAAGCTCGTGTTTGCATCAATGCTTGCAGCCTGATCAGCGTTAAGACCGATAGCTATATCGTTGTTGTCGCTAAAGGTATTGCTTTCAAACTCGGCAAGAACGCCATATCTCAGGTATAAACCGTAGCCCGCACTATTACTGATAACGGAGTTTCTAAGCTTGACTTTACCGTCTGATGTCAGGGCAAGGTCTGCTTGTATGTCTTTAAAATCAGCAAAATCCCAATTGGAATTTCCGGCATAAGAGATTTCCACATTGACAAGAGCATTCTGGGAATCCGAGGATTTGATTTGAATACCCTTCCAGTGGATATCCGAGGATGCTTCTGCACTGGTAAACACAATGGTTTCGCCTCCTTCGGCATTGGCTTTAAGCATGCCTTCGGAAGTTACCGTAAGTTTCTGGTTTTCTTTAAACATAAAGTGAGCGCCGCTATTGATCGTCAGGTCGGCCGAGACATCCAATGCTCCTGTTACATAGTAAGAAGCGTCACCCGAAAGGTCAATATACGTCAGAGCTTCTCCATCGGTAGATGACGACCCGAAAATCTCTACCTGGTATTCGTTATTCGTAAAGGTTGTGTTGGCGTCTATCATAGCCGCCTGGGTCATATCTACACCAATGGCTGTTTCAGAGTTATCTTCAAAAGTGTTACTTTCAAACTCTACGAGGACACCATATCTGACGTATAAGCCATAACCATCATTGTTATTGATATTTGAATAATTCAGCTTGAGTTTACCATCACCGGATATACCGACTGCTGCTTTTTTGTCGACAAAATCGGCAAAATCCATTTGTGCCCCGCCAGCGTACATAATGTCGGTGTATATTAATGCATTACGACTGTCGGAGGATTTTATCATGATACCACCCCAGTGAATATCGCCGGCTTCATTGGAACTGGTAAGCGTAATGCGGCTTGAAGCATTTCCTTCAGCCATAATAACACCTTCGTTGGCCGTCATGAAAACGTCTTCATCAAAATGAACCGTTACCCCGGCCTCGATAGTCAGCTCTGCTTTCACGCTTATGTTGCTTGTCACAATGTAGTCCGGGGTGTTGGGGTCGCTCACACGATCCGTCCACGTTTTATTGGTCTCCACATCGTCCGATACTTCTTTGGGTTGTTGATTGGAACCCTCGGTAGCTGTTACGGTTACCTCATCGGTATCACTCTCATTGCCATTAGTTATAGTCAATTCAACTACATAATCACCTTCCACATCTGCTGCAAAGGATGGAGAGGCTGTTGTAGCTCCGTTAAGTTGTGCGCTGCTTCCGTTGGGAGTAGCGGTGAATGTCCATTCATAGTCGAATGAGCCCTCAGAAGCGCTGGAGTTACTTCCGTCCAGTACTACTTCTTCGCCTACGCTTACAGTCATATCACTACCTGCATCTGCGGTCAGCGTAATTGTAGTACTCACACCGTTATCTTCTTCCTCGCATGAGGTCATTGCAATTGAGAGGGTTAACAATACAATGGTTAAAGGGAAAAGAACTTTTAGATTATTCGTTACATGCTTTAAGTAATTCATAACTCTTAATTTTTGATTATTAATAATAATTCTTCTTGTTACTTTTAATAGTTCGTCTTTTTGTTTTATAGAAACGGAAATATATCTATGGTTGTTTATATAAGATTTTGTTTAAGGAATTGTGGGCCTCATATCAAAAGGAGAAGGCCTTATGAGTTCCTGCATTAGCAAGATTTAGCGTCATGTTAAAATAATGTTAATGGCCGGTCCGGTAAACAGGAATGGCTGTTATATGGTGGTTTAAATATTCAGATTTGTTTTATTATATGTAATCGTTATCAATAAAAAAAACCGCCCTCAAGAGCGGTTTTTTTTATTCAAGAACTACTCCCTCGTTATAGCAGAATAACTTTTTCAGCAATTTGTTTGCTGTTCCAGCGGACGGTCAAAAGATACTTTCCTTTTGCCAGTCCTAAGTGGTTAAGGTTGATCGTATATTCGCTATTTTGGAGGTATATTTCCTCTGCAAAAATAGTAACTCCATTCAAATTTTTTAAGGAAATTTCGGCTTTTTTTATTTCATTATTATCCGAAAATATGTTTAATGGGCCATAAGTGGGATTGGGATAAATTTTAAGATGATTTTCAGCCACGTCATCGGTTTCGGTTATTACTGAATTCAAAGGATATTCAGCTGTAAAGAGTCCTCTTCCGTGGGTGGCTGCCACAACAGTATTATCAGTCTCTCTTATACGTAACATATCTACTCTTACGTTTGCCATTCCTTCTACGGCAGGTGTCCAGAGAACATCTTCTTCATGCAGTAAGTTCGTCTCCCAAACCCCTAATTCGGTAGCCAGTAAAGCCTGCTGGTTATTCTCGGGATGATACAAAGCCCAACGCACAGGCATATCAGGTAAATTTCCTTCTATATCAGACCATGTCTCACCTCCGTCAAAGGATTGCCAAACAGAAGGTATCCCGTAATTGGAAAAAGTGACCAGTAGCGTATCTTCCGACCCTCCTAAAGCAATTGATGAGACCGCACCTACGGGGAATTCATCACTGGTTAATTCCTCTACCTCCGGGCTTAAGGACTGCATACCCGTTGCTTTAAAAACTCGTCCCGTTTCACTTCCGAAGAAAATCGTGCTTTCTTCCGGCCCGGTGTAAGGTGAGGAAGATACTGCCGTAAAGGGTACGGAACTTTCGGTGTTCATATCAAGAAAATCTTCATTCAGTTCATAAGGAATCCCTGATAACCTGAGAATCTTATCAGCGTCCTCGCCGAAAAATCCACATGCATTTGCAAAAAGTGTGTTGTTTTGACTGTCATAATCAGCCGGTGATACGAATGTGCCGCTACTTGTGTTGATATAATCCACCTGGCTGTTTTCATCAAAGAAATAATACCGGTTGTAATAGACGGATGAAATGTGAATATTGGGTTCATTGTTATCAAAAAATGCATAAGCCCCGTCTCCCCCACTAATCATGTCATTGAGCTCCAGGTCTTCGCCTTGGTAAAGCAATGAGCCGTTATCCTGTAGGCCTCCTATATACTTATCTTCCCCGGCGGTCGGGGAAATATCACATGTATAAAATTGTAATGAGCTAAAATCCTGGTTGGTTTGCTCAAAGACAGGATAGGTAGAAGTTCCGTTGGTGGTATGAAAAACGCCCCCGTCACTTCCAAAGATAATCTCATCGGATGAGCCGGGTTTAAAGTCTATGGCGTGCTGGTCAGCATGAACATAATTATCGCCGCCGCCATTGTACATCAATGACCAATCAGAAATATGTGTCCATGTGTCACCGGCATTGAAGGTGTGATGCAAATCCAGCCCACCAACGATCAGATGGTCAGGGTCGTTCGGGTCGACCGTTCCAATGAGGGCATGCCAGGCCAGGTTAGCCCAGTCTCCTGCATCGGGTTTATTGATCTCGTACCATGTTTCTCCTTGATTATCGGAGCGCAGGATATAACGACCATAGTAATATTCGAAATCATTGTTATATCCGGCGGCAATGATAGCATAAACGACATCCTTATCCGATGGGGATGGCGCCATAATTACCCTGCCGGGCAGGGGGTAAGACCCGCTGTTTTCGATTTCTTCCCGGATATCGTCGTAAACAGTCCAGCTTCCGGAAGTACCATTTTCCGACATAAGAATGGTGGCCCCGCCATTATCGTTGAGATTGGGCATGGTGCCGACATAGATTTTCCCTTCCGGCCCTAGTTCAATATCCGAGGGAGTGAAAGGAAGCGTGTCGCCCTCAATCTGAGGGAGCACCTGTTCCCAGCTTTGGCCGCCATCCGTTGAGCGGTATAGACCGTCGGTAGGCTGGCTGTGATGTTCTTCACCCTTATAAGTGCCTGAACCCACTGCTGCATAAACAACGCTTTCCCCCGTTCCTTCTTCTCTTACTACTACGTCGGGAACATATTCAAAATCTTCGGTAGCCGGCAGTAGTTCCCAGCTATTACCCCCATCAACGGATTTCCAAATGCCCACTCCTTTGGTGGAAGATTCGCGGTAGGTAACCACGGCTGTTTCTATTTCGCCGGTGCCGGCATAAAAAGTTTCGGTATTGTTTGGATCGTAGGTGATGCTGCTGATGCTGAGGTTTTCCCACATATCATTAACCGGTGTCCACGATGATTCCGTGTCAGTGATGTTTTCGTTGTACCACAGTCCGCCGGTCACCGAACCCGCCCATACTTTTTGTTGGCTTTCGTCGTTGGGGTCCCACATCAGCGAACGGGTACGGCCACCCATATCTGAAGATACATTTTCCCACTCGATACTGCTTTCCCTGGATGATTTTTGTTGTTGCAGCTTTTCTGCTATTTGACGTCCCTGGCGTAGTCGTTCACGGGGGACGCGTTTGGTCTCAGGGTCCATGATGCGGTAATAATCCTGCAAAGCCGCCATATCCGGCCGGTTCATCTTGGGGATATCTTTAAGGTCTTTCCCGTCGTGGGGCGAAATTTTTTTAAATTCGGAGAGCAGGTAGTTTTCATATTCCTCTCTTTTATCAGCTGAAGTGTTGATAAAAAACACAAGCACAGCAGCGGAAAATAAAAGCAATAGCGGCGTTAACAAATAAATAGGTTTGTATTTCATAGCATTATTTTTATTTATGACAAAACAAGTAACTTAACCGTTTTTTGATATTTCAAAAATCAGTCTTAAAGATATATATTTTAAAATTTTCACATACAGCCATTGCTATCAGGATCTTCTCATATTGCAACACCTTTTTCCGAATTTCGCAAATAATTAGTACATTTCGCCCGTCAAAAAATTAAAATAAATGGAATTACCGATGGAAAATTTTAAACAAATTGTATTAGGCCTGGCCTCATTTGCTTTGGTAGTTGGGGTACAGGCTCAGGATGAAAAAAAAGAGGAAGAAAAATCCGGTTACGAATTTCAAGAAAAGACCGTAGTACCGACGACTCCAGTCGAAAGCCAGTATCGGTCAGGAACATGCTGGAGTTTTTCAACACTCTCCTTCCTTGAATCCGAATTGCTGCGTATGGGAAAACAAGAGGTCGATCTCTCGGAGATGTGGGTAGTACGTCATGCCTATGAAGAAAAAGCGAAGCGCTATGTCCGCATGCATGGAAAAATGAACTTTGCCGGGGGCGGAGCAATCAATGACAACACCATGATTCTTGAAAAGTATGGCTTGGTTCCGGAATCAGTCTATGATGGATTAAATTATGGGACTGAAAAACACATTCACGGGGAGTTTGATAAAGTACTGAATGAATATGTCGACGGTGTGATTAAAAACAAAAACAAAAAACTAAGCACGGCATGGTTTGATGGCTATGAAGGGATTCTGGACGCCTATATGGGCAAGGTTCCTGAAAATTTTGAGTATGAAGGAAAAACATATACACCACAATCATTCTCCAATGAAGTGCTGGAACTGGATGCCGAAGATTACATGATGTTTTCTTCTTACACGCATCATCCTTTTTACGAACAGTTTATCATTGAAGTTCCCGATAACTGGAGCTGGGGAGAAGTTTGGAATGTGAAGCTGGAAGAAATGATTCAGCTCTTTGATCATGCCCTTGAAAATGGATATTCTATTGCCTGGGCTTCCGACGTCAGTGAAAAAGGCTTTTCATGGAAGAAGGGTGTTGCGATTGTGCCCGACGTGAACCTGGAAAATAAGAAAGACACGGAGATGTCGAAGTGGTCGGACCTATCGGAAGAAGAACGGAAAAAAGCGATGTTCTCCTTTGAGGAGCCAGTTCCTGAAAAACAAATCACCCAGGAAATGCGGCAAAAAGCCTTCAACAATTACAAAACTACCGACGACCATGGCATGCATATCGTCGGACTTGCAGAAGACCAGAATGGAAATAAGTTTTACAAAGTGAAAAATTCAT
>JAIPBX010000119.1 GCA_021738485.1 Bacteroidales bacterium
TTCCTGGGTCATTATTTATGTATATCATTCAAAAATACATTAACTCCTCTAGTGAATAAATGGTTTTTCTATAATTCTCTAAGTTTCGCTCTTTCAGAGCTTCAAAATCAATTTATTCTTTCCATCTTCAAATAAAAGGGCTGAAAGCCCGATACATATATTCTTTACAGGAATGATATTTAACCCAAAATCTCATATAAAGATTTACCATTAAAACACAAACTTTACTCCCTCCAACCTTCCCCGCTTTGTTTTGTCCTTACGGTTCAATATCTTTATTCTCTCAATTCAAAAAACAAACATAAAACCATGTGGAGAAGCTTTTTACTGGCTGGCATTATTTTTTCCTTTTTGTCACTGAATGGTCAGGATTCCCCGCTGGAAGGGTATATTCAGAAAGCGCTGGAGAGTAATCTGAAGCTCAAACAAAAGCAATCAAATTACCGGAAAAGCACTTATGCACTAAAAGAAGCTAAAGGCTTGTTTTATCCGAAGCTTTCCTTTAATGCCCGCTATTCGGTAGCTGAAGGTGGACGAACGGTGGACCTCCCCGTTGGCGACATGCTCAATCCCGTTTATGCTTCTTTGAATCAAATTACCACCGCATTAGCGGAAAACAATCTTACTGACAGAATTTTCCCGCCAAGGCAAATTGATAATGAAGAAATCGAATTCCTTCGACCTAAGGAGCATGAAACCAAGCTGCGATTGTCGCAACCCATTTTCAATACGGACATTTACTACAATTCCAAAATCAAAGAGGAGATGACGCAGGTGGAGCAATACAATGTGGAAGCCTACAAGCGACAGCTGGTTTCGGAAGTGCAAACCGCCTATTTCAACTACCTCAAAACGCTCGAAATCCTCGAGCATCTCGAAAACACCAAAAAGCTGATAAAAGAGAATATCCGGGTAAACCGTAAACTGTTTGAAAACGACAAGGTAACCAAAGAAAAGGTCTACCGCGCACAAACCGAACTTAAAAAATGGCAGCAAAAAAAAGCCGAGGCGGTGAAATCGCGCCAAATGGCAAGGGCTTATTTCAATTTCCTCTTGAACCGGGATTTGGATGCGGAAATCGAATCTATGGAAAAACAGGATATCGACCTGAAAATCCTGAAACGCGAACAGGCCACCCAACAGGCCCTGCAAAAACGTGAAGAACTGAAAGGCCTGGATACCTACAACAGCATCGCCGATAAGGAACTGGAAAGAACCAAATCCAACATGTTTCCCACGCTGAATGCCGTGGTGGATTACGGTTTTCAGGGAACCCAATACGAATTCAACAAAAACCAGGATTTTGTGCTCGCTTCGGTTATCCTGGAATGGAACCTGTTTCACGGCCGTAAAAACCAAAACAAAATCGAGCAGGCCCGCCTGGAGAAAAAGATTGTGAATCAAAAGCAGGAAGAGCTTCGGAATCAAATCCGGCTGGAGGTTATCAATGCTTACTATGACCTCAAAGCCGCCGGCAAAGCTGTGGAAGCCTCACGGCAGGAGAAGCAAACCGCCAAAAAGGCTTTCCGCATCACCCAAAAGAAATACCAGCAGGGAAAAGCCAGCCTGCTGGAATTAATTGACGCCCGCAATTCCATGACGGAAGCGGGTACGGATCTGATCATCAACCAATATAAATTTTACGGCAAATACGCCCAATATGAGCGTGTGGCCGCTCTTTATCCCATTCACCGGAAAAATATTGATGAAAATGAAAAATAAACTGTCATATCTTGTTCTGCTGATTATTTTTTTGTCGGGCTGCCAGGGCAGCAACCAGGAAGAAAAAAAGACACGGCCCATAAAAATTAACGTCCATGAAGTGGATTACCAGCCGCACGCCTTCCCGGTGCATGCCTCCGGGAAACTGGTTTCAGAGACCGAATCCAGACTCAGCTTCAAAACCGGCGGCATCATCGCCAATATTTTTGTGGAGGAAGGCGAAACGGTTCAAAAAGGACAGACGCTGGCAGCGCTGAACCTTTCGGAAATTAAAGCCCGCAAAAGACAGGCGGAACTGGCTCTGGAGAAAGCACGCCGGGATTACCGCCGGGCCAAAAATCTTTACCAGGATACCGTCGCAACCAAAGAGGATTTTCAGAATGCGAAGACGGCCCTGGAGGTGGCTGAGGCAGATTATGAAATCGCCAAATTTAATCTGACACATTCCACCATCAAAGCTCCGGCCAAAGGCAAAATCCTGAAAAAGCTAAGCTCGGTGAATGAAATGGTGGCTCCCGGCTACCCGGTATTGCTTTTTGGATCTACCGCCAGCGAATGGGTGGTTCGGGTCAACGTAACCGACAAAGACATCCTGAAAATCAAAAAAGGCGATACGGCCCAAATCCGTTTCGATGCTTATGAAAACAAGACCTTTTCGGGAAAAGTTTCCCGCATCAGTCAATCGGCTGACCCGTATACCGGGACTTTCGAAGTGGATGTCAAACTACAGAACCCGGATATCTCCCTCACCCGCGGTTTAATTGCCTTCACCGAAATCTATCCTGAAAAATCCAGCCGTGTGGCCGGAATCCCCATCGAAGCGCTGATAGAAGCCTCCGGTGACCGGGGATTTGTCTACGTGTATTCCAATGGAAATGTCAGCCGCAGAGCGATAGAAATAAGGCGGCTCACGGAAGATACCTTAATGATAAGCCAGGGCGTGAAAGAGGGTGAAAGAGTGGTCACCTCCGGCGTGTCATACATTAACGAAGAAACCGAAGTTCGTGTAACCAACTAACACAAAACCATGAAGTTAACTGAACTGTCGATTCGATATTTTCGCTTTACCATCGTTGTTTTCCTGCTGCTATTGGTAGCCGGGCTGGAGTCCTATCTGAATATGCCGCGCATGGAAAACCCGGAAATCACTATCCCCGGGGCTTCAATAACGGTAATCTATCCGGGCGCCAGCCCCAACGACCTGGAACAACTGGTCGCCATACCCATCGAGGATGCGATAAATGAGCTGGAAGATATCAAGGAAATCAACACCCGCCTTTACGACGGTTTGGCAAGCATCACCATCGAATTTGTGTTTGGTGTGGATGCAGGCGATAAGTACGATGAGGTGCTTCAGAAAGTAAATGGGGTAAAAAACGAGCTTCCTGATGACATCCGGTCGCTGGATACGTGGCAGTTAAAATCATCGGATGTAGCTATCATGCAACTGGCGCTGGTTTCGGAAACCATGGAATACAGCTTGATGAAAGAAAAAGCCGAAGAGCTGGAGGAAGACATCAAAAAAATCGACCCGGTGCGGAATACAGAAATCCTGGCTTGTCCCGATGAGCAGATCGCCATCGATCTTGAGCTGGAAAAAATGTCGGAGATGAACATTTCGCCTCAAATGGTCTCGCAGGCTATCGTGAGCAACAACGCCAACATCCCCGGCGGTGACCTGAAGCTGGGACAGAAAACTTTCAACATCAAAACCAGCGGTTCGTACGATAATCTTGGGGAAATCCGGAATACCGTCGTCCACTCCTACAAAGGCAGAAACATTTTGCTCAAAGACCTCGGGACAGTTTCTTTCGATTACGAGGATCAAAACTACCGGGCCCGTTTCAGCGGAAAGCGGGCGATTTATCTGACCATCCAGCAAAAGGAGGGCAAGAACGTTTTTGAAACCACCGAGGCTATCAAAAAAGAAATCGCTGATTTTAAACCCCGTCTGGGAAAAAACCTCCGTTTGGAATACGTCTACGACCAGTCGATAGATGTTAGTGAGCGTATTAATGATTTCCTGGCCAACCTGATGCAGGGAATTATTCTGGTTGGGTTCGTTATCTTTCTGGCGCTGGGAATTCGATCCGCGGGTATTGCTATCATCGCCATACCTCTCTCCATTCTAATCGGCCTGGCGATTATCGACCGGCTGGGCTATGGCATGGAACAAATCTCCATTGCCGGACTCATCGTTGCTTTGGGCTTGCTGGTGGATAATTCCATCGTCATGGTCGAAAATATCAACCGGTTCATCAAGCAGGGCTTCAAACCTCCCGAAGCTGCTGTGAAAGCGGCGCGTGAGATCGGCTGGCCGCTCATCAGCGCAACGGTCACCACGCTTTTAGCTTTTATCCCCATTGCCATGATGCCCGACAAGGCCGGGGCTTTCATTAGGACGCTACCACTTACTATTATTGCGACTCTTTCCTTTTCACTCTTAATTGCCCTCACGCTAAACCCATTGATTGCTGCAAAAACTTTTAAGGGAAATACTTCAGAAAAACCTGTTAAAAAAACTTACCAGGGATTATCGCGACACCTCGAGAAATTGATAGAAGGGCCTTATCAACGATCTTTACAGTATGCTCTTAGCAAAAGAGTACTGACCCTCATTATCACCACTATCATATTCGGTATTTCGCTTTTTGCCTTTATCCAATATCTCGGAATTACCTATTTCCCGAAGTCTGAAAAACCGCAGTTTATGGTGACCATCAACCTGCCCGAAGGGTCAAACCTCGATTATACGAATAAAGTGACAAAAAAAGTCGAACGTATTGTTGATACTGTCTCGCAGGCCAATTACTACGCAACGAACATTGGTCATGGCAATCCCCGAATCTTTTACAATCAGTTTCCCAAAAAGTATGATAAAGATTTTGCAGAAATTTTCGTAAGACTCGAAAGATATGAATACGAAGAGTTCCGGCGCATCCTGGAAGATTTGCGTAAACGATTCGACACCTTCGATGAGGCTAAGGTCAATGTCAAAGCCTTTGAGCAGGGAACGCCGGTGGAATCGCCGGTTATGGTTTATGTCTTGGGTGAAAATATGGACAAACTTCGTAGCATGGGGGATGAGGTGGTGGAAATGCTGGAAAAACAGCCCGGCGCCATCAACGTAGAAAACAATCTTTCCAAGGTAAAGACTGACCTCTATGTCGATATTAATCGCGAAAAGGCGGGCATGCTGGGTGTGGCTGTCTCTTCCATCGACAAAGCCGTAAGAACTGCAGTAAGTGGCATCAAGGTAGCCGAGTACCGCGATGATGAGGGTGAGGAATACGATATGGTGGTTCGGATGAAAAAAGGGGAAAAATTTGATATGAAAGATTTTCAAAAGGTTTACGTGTCCTCACAGAGCGGCCGTCTAATCCCCCTTCGCCAGCTTGCTGATTTGGAGTTTAAAAAAGCTCCGGGAATCATTGCCCGGCGAAATCTCGAACGTTCGGCCCTGGTCACGGCTGATGTCAAGCAAGGCTCATCGCTGAATGAAGTAATGGACCCGGTCATCCAAAAGCTGGAAAAATACCCTTTCCCGCCGGGATACAGTTTTTTCATCGGCGGTGAGATCAAAGACCGCAAAGAGAGCTTTGGTGGAATGCAAATAGCTATTGTCATTGCCCTTATCTCCATTTTTGCCGTACTGGTGCTGCAATTCCGCTCCTTCAGCAAGCCTTTAATTATCTTTGCAGCTATTCCGCTGGCACTTATCGGTTCGGTCTGGGCTCTGTTAATTACCGGCAACTCGTTCTCCTTCACGGCATTTATCGGATTTACCAGCCTTGTAGGAATTGTCATCAACAACTCCATCATCCTGGTATCCTATACAAACCAACTGCGCGGTGAGGGAAAGAAAACTACGGAAGCAGTCGTCTCTGCCGGAAAAACCCGCTTCACTCCTATCATCCTGACCACCCTTACGACCATCGGCGGATTGCTTCCGCTGACCCTTCAGGGCGGATCGCTGTGGGCGCCGCTCGGCTGGACGATCATCGGAGGCCTGTTGGTCTCCACCTTCCTGACACTGATCATCGTGCCGTTGTTGTATTTTATTTTTACAAAGGATTTGGAGGCGGAGGGATGAGCTGTTAGTCTGTGATTCTGGCAGCGGTACCAAATTAAATAATGCTTTTCACGAATTCATGCAAATTTTTGGCGAATGTGAGCGAATTTTTATATTTTTATGTTATCGATTTAAAATATGATATATTTATGTTAACCAGTAACTTAGATAAACAAAGCAAAAAGAAGCTGAACAAACTTCTTGAAAAACATAATAATGACTATAAGTCACTCATCAATAGTTTATATGATTTTCATATTAACCAGTTAAAGAGAGGCATGCAAAGTATCAAAATGGATATGGCCTATTTCGAAAACAAATATGGTATGCTTACAAAGGATTTTTATGAAAGGTTTAAGGCTGGCGACTACGCCGATGAAAACAATGATTACCTCGAATGGAGCGGAGAATATGAAATCCTTTTAGATTACGAAAAAGAACTTAAAGAACTGGAAGCGTGATTGATGAATATTTTGCTCATTTTGACGAAATTTTGGCCTTTACAGATTTTATTTCTCTCAACCAAATCTCAAAAAAGAGAATAGATGATTATTCCGGTATTATTAAAGGTCAGCTGCAATTCGGAGACTATCAACTTGATTTGATAGAGGTTATCTTTATATTCAATAATCCTGAAAAAAAGAAGAAAAAATACAGTTATCATTTCATGGATAAAAATAAAAACCTGATTTTTAGATATGATAACGCCATGCATCATCCTGAGCTTGAATCTTTTCCTCATCACAAACACACATCCAAAAAAATAGTAAAGTCAAAAGAACCTGATATCCAAACTGTTTTAAAAGAAATTAAAGATTACCTGAAAGATACATAAAAGGCTATATGAACTCAAGGGAAAGCCGCACCCACTGTAAGAGTTCGCATGCTGAGAAAAAAACAATCGACTTGAATAAATAAGTTGCGGTAATTATTATAAACTAATATCTTTGTTAAAGAGTAAATTAGAAAGTGTTATGACCAAATTAGTTATCATAGATACCCGTTCAGAAGAGGCTAAGAAAATTGTTGAATTCTTAAAAACCACAAATTACGCTAAAGTAGTGGACAAAGAACCTAATGCAGAGACGATTCAGGCTATGGAAGAAGTTGAAAAGGGCAATGTAAATACCTATCAATCAGTTAAGGAGCTTATGAATAGTCTAAAGAAGAAGAATAGTGTACAAGATTAAGACATCCAATAAGTTTGAAAAAGACTTTGCTAAATGTGTCAAGAGAGATTTTGAATTGAAAGCCCTCGAAAAAGTTCTCGAAATACTTGAAAGCTACGGCACATTGCCTGCAACGTATAAACCACACAAGCTGTCAGGAAGCTATCAAAATTACTGGGAATGCCATATAAAACATGATTGGCTACTAATTTGGAGACAAAATAATAAAACTAAAACTATTGAACTTATCAGAACCGGAACTCATTCTGATTTGTTTTAACTCTGACTTTAATTCTTTATTTGATTTTCAAAGCTTTTTTTATCACTAAAGCACCCACACCAATCATACAATCATTCAATCTTTCAGCCATTAAGTCTTTCATCCAATCTATCCCACAGAATTCAGAATTGTCTACTTTTGCAAAAAATTATTACTGAATGAATACCAAACCGGAATTATTGTTACCTGCCGGAAATGTGGAAGCGTTTCACGGTGCTATGGAGGGAGGAGCCGATGCTGTTTATCTCG
>JAIPBX010000120.1 GCA_021738485.1 Bacteroidales bacterium
TGGGACATCTCAGCCACACAGGACATGAGTTCTTTTAAAAATGAGGAATCTTCCAGCCGGCACGGAGCTACCACCCAACACACCAAAGAACTCATCGATTTTGCATCCGACAACAATATAGGTGGAATCCTTGTAGAAGGCTGGAATACCGGATGGGAAGACTGGATTGGCACGGCCGATCGAGAGGAAATTTTTGATTTTGTAACACCCTACCCTGACTATGATTTGCATGAGGTGGCTTCCTATGCAAAAGAAAAAGGCGTGGAACTCATTATGCATCATGAAACTTCTGCGGCGGTAAAAACCTACGAGAAACAACTGGATACCGCTTACAGCCTCATGGAGTCGTTGGATATTCATTCGGTGAAAACCGGTTACGTGGGTAAGATTATCCCGGAAGGAGAATACCATCATGGGCAGTGGATGGTCAATCACTATCGGAATGTTATAAAAACTGCTGCCCAGCACCAGGTAGCTGTGAATGCGCATGAACCGATTAAAGCAACAGGAATCCGCAGGACGTATCCGAATGCTGTTTCACGGGAAGGATTACGTGGACAGGAGTTTAATGCATGGGCCGGTGACGGGGGCAATCCACCGGAACACCTGCCTATTGTCGCTTTTACCAGGATGCTCGCCGGCCCTATAGATTATACACCGGGTATCTTTAATCTAAAGCTTAAGCCTTATAAGGAAAATGCCCAGGTCAACACTACACTGGCCCATCAGCTTGCACTTTACGTCGTTATCAACAGCCCCGTTCAGATGGTTCCTGATTTAATAGAAAATTACAAAGAGCATCCCGCCTTCCAATTTGTTCGCGAAGTAAGTGTTAATTGGCAGGAAACAAAAGTGCCTGAAGCAAAAGTTGGCGATTATGTAACCGTAGCCCGGAAAGAGCGAAATACCGGAAACTGGTTTGTAGGAGCAATAACGGATGAGAATTCCCGTAAGGCGGAAATCGCCTTCGATTTTTTAGAAAAGGATAAAAAATATACTGCCACTATCTACAAAGATGGGCCGGATGCCCACTGGGACAAAAATCCTGGCAGCTATGAAATTGAAGAAAAAGCAGTTAACAAAAACAGTAAACTTAGCATTATGCTTGCTGCAGGTGGTGGGGTTGCTATAACCATTAAGCCGTCTGACTAAGCGCAGGAATGATATAGAAGCCTTTCTGTATCTTAAAAAATGTTATTGTATGATATAATGAATCGTCTTAATTGCTGAATTTCCCATAAAAAACGTTACCTGGCAGTAAAGCCGTATTTTTTATTTTATGAACTAATAATCCGAATTAAACGTTATAAAAGGGATTGCTTGCACTTTTTCAAATAAAAGCAGGTGGTTAATCGATGATTACGTTAAAAAAAATGAAAATTTGTATTTGTTATGTGGAAAAAAACATCCGTAATAGCATTGACGATAATATTAGGAGTGGCGCTCACTTCGTGCAATATCTCATCAAAAAAATCAGATGAGAAACAGACAAGCCCGGAACAGAAAGAACAACTTGAGGATCTCAAAAAAGAGATGAAAGATGTAGGCGATGCCATTGGTGATTTGTTTAAGGATGGAGAAGATAATTTTAAAGAATCAGCTACTGAGGTCGTTGATGATTTAAACCGAAAAATAGACAGCTACAAAGAACGGCTTTCGAAAACCGGCAAAAAGGCCCGTGAAATGGAGGAAAAACTCCAAAAAATGGAAAAGAAAGCTGATGAGCTGGAAAAGAAAATTAATAAATTAGATCGCAGTACTGAGAAAGAATGGTCGCAAACCAAAGATGAACTCAAAAAGAATTTTAACAATCTGAAAGAGGATATCAGGGAAATAACCAATGAAAAACGAAATAAATAAGCACCTGGAAACCCTTCGTCAGAAACTCGTGGACTACGACCCCGGGTCTTCTCAGTATGCTCAAAAGTTTGCGGACGCCGCAAAAAAATCCGTCTATGAGTTTACGGACGGGTTTAACCAGGAAAGAAAACAAACACAGGAAATGGCCGAATCCTTTTTCAGACTGCTGGAAAGCGAACTGGATATGGAGAACCGCACAAGG
Source organism: Bacteroidales bacterium (assembly GCA_021738485.1). Lineage (GTDB taxonomy): Bacteria > Bacteroidota > Bacteroidia > Bacteroidales > JAIPAH01 > JAIPAH01. Next base: position 2,063 of record JAIPBX010000120.1, read on the forward strand.
CCACCCAGCCGGGAAGAAATAAGGCAAGCCCTTGAACAGCTCAAAGACGTGGGCCGCGTGGGCATTTTCGCTTCTGTCTCACTCCTTCCCGGTGGAGCGGTTTCCCTGGTTGGCCTGGAAATTTTAGCCCGCCAGTTCGGAATTTATGATTTTACCCTCATCCCCTCTTCTTTCAGGGTAAAGATGAACTATGGCGGAAACCAGGCCGAAAGGTCATCGAATTAAAGCCCCTATGCAGTCTTCGGTTTGGCAAAATATTTCTTTTGGAAATGAAGGGCTACATTCACCAATCCTATCAGTACCGGCACTTCCACCAAAGGACCAATCACCGCCGCAAAGGCTTCTCCCGAATTGATTCCGAACACAGCCACGGCCACGGCAATAGCCAGCTCAAAGTTGTTGCTGGCCGCTGTAAATGATATGGTAGTGGTTTTCGAATAGTCTGCCCCTACTCTTTTTCCCATGAAGAAGGAAACCAGAAACATAACGACAAAGTAAAACACCAGCGGAATTGCAATGCGCACCACGTCAAGAGGGATTTTTACGATGTATTCGCCTTTGAGTGAAAACATTACCAGAATTGTGAAAAGCAGTGCCACCAGGGTCAAAGGATTGATTTTCGGAACAAACTTCTCGTGATACCATTGCCTGGATTTAATCCGGGTCAGGATAAATCTTGTCAGAAAACCTGCTGCAAAAGGAATCCCGAGGTATATCAGCACACTTTCCGCCACTTCAGCCATGCTGATGTCCACCACAAACGACTGCAATCCCAGCCAATCGGGCAGTACCGTGATAAAAACCCAGGCATACACCGAAAAGAAGAGCACCTGGAATATCGAGTTGAATGCCACTAATCCGGCGGCATACTCCGTATCGCCTTTCGCCAGGTCGTTCCAAACAATAACCATCGCAATACAACGCGCCAGACCGATGAGGATAAGCCCCGCCATGTAGTGCGGGTAATCCTGAAGGAAAAGAATCGCCAGGGCAAACATCAACACCGGCCCGATAATCCAGTTCTGTACCAGCGAAAGTGCCAGAATCCGAAAATTGCGAAAAACGCGGGGTAATTCCTCGTAACGCACCTTTGCCAGTGGCGGATACATCATTACGATTAATCCTATAGCAATCGGAATATTGGTGGTTCCCACGCTCAGGCTATCCCAAAATCCGGCAATACCCGGAGCCGCATAACCAGTAAGGACCCCGGCCAGCATGGCCAGGAAAATCCAAACCGTGAGATACCTGTCGAGAAAGGAGAGCTTTTTTGTAATCTGACTCATAGCTATTTCTTTGCACTTACGGTGATACTGTAGATTCCTTTCTCCGACTTCTTAAAAGCTGCAAGTTCCTGCTCACTCATATACTTCATCAGAATCTCATCCGGGATAATGATTTCCTTTTGCTTGTGGATGACTACCTCCTTAAACCCGGCGGTTTTAATGGCTTTCAGATAATCCTCTTTGGGCAGCGCCCCCGAAACGCAACCGGCATACATTTCCGCATCTTTCTGTATGGATTCCGGTAGTTCGCCCTGCAATACCACATCCGAAACACAGAAATGGCCACCTTTTTTCAACACACGATGCATTTCCTCGAAAGTCTTCTGTTTGTCAGGGACCAGGTTCAGCACACAGTTACTAAGGATCACATCCATCATCTCTTTACCAAAAGGCATCTCCTCAATGTCGCCTTTCATAAACTGCATATTTTCGTACCCCATCTTTTGCAGGTTCGCTTCCGCTTTTTGAAGCATCTCCTCCGAAAAATCGATGCCATAAACAAAGCCACTTTCCCCGACAAAAGAGCGAGCCACAAAGCAGTCGTTACCGGCTCCTGAACCCAAATCAAGCACCGTTTGACCTTCTTTCAGTCCGGCAAAATCGGTAGGTATTCCACAGCCCAGTCCAAGGTCGGCTTCTTCATGGTAGCCTGCCACATTCGAGTAATCGTCGTTAAACATCGAATAATCCTCACCGCAACAGGTCGTAGGTCCGCTACCACAGCAGGAAGATTCGTTTTCGGCTTTCGATTGTTTCGCTATTTGATCATACTTCGACTTTACAATTTCTTTGATACTCTTTTTTTGTTTTTTCATGATAAATGATGTTTTAAATTATTTTCATACAATGTTTTAAAATCTCTTTTTATTTCGTCGCGCACACGGCGAAAAACCGCTTTAACTTCTTCCTCGCTCCCCGAGGCCATGGCCGGATCGTCAAACCCGATGTGCATGCTTTCTTTGACCGTGCCGGTAAATACGGGACAGTTTTCTATTGCGTCATCACACACTGTAATCACATAATCAAATGATTGGTCGATGTAATCATCAACCAATTCGGGTTTTCCATTGCTAATATCGATCCCTTCCTCTTTCATGACCTCTATGGCTTTTGGATTTACTATAGTTGAAGGGTGTGTTCCTGCTGAATGAACTTCCATTCGCGAATCAAATGATTTCAAAAAACCTTCTGCCATCTGACTGCGGCAGGAGTTCCCGGTACATAAAATGAGTATTTTCATTTTCTCTCGTTTGTTTATTTTTAGTATCATTGGTTGATTTCGTTCTCTTTTCAGATTGAAGGAGATTGTTTTCCGGTGCTGCTCCATCTATCTGCTGAACTCTGGCCTTCTGCTTCTTAGCAACCTTTTGGCTCAGATTTAGGAAGATTGATTTTCGGTGCTGCCTATCTACCTGCTGAACTCTGGCCTTCTGCTTCTTAGCAACCTTTTGGTTCAGATTGAGGAAGATTGATTTTTGGTGCTTCTCAATCTCCTTACTGTTCTCTGGCTTCTTGCTGCTTAGCAACCTTTTGGTTCAGATTGATGAAGATTGATTTCCGGTGCTGTTCCATCTACCTGCTGAACTCTGGCTGCCTGCTTCTTAGCAACCTTTTAGTTCAGATTGATGAAGATTGATTTCCGGTGCTGCTCCATCTATCTGCTGAACTCTGGCTGCCTGCTTCTTAGCAACCTTTTAGTTCAGATTGAAGGAGATTGATACCGAACATAGCTAAATCATTACTGTCAAACTCAATCTTCCTTTTCAATCTTCTTTCAATCTTCCTTTTCAATCTTCTTCAATCTTCCTTTTCAATCTCTCTTCAATCTTCCTTTTCAATCTTCTTCAATCTTCCTTTTCAATCTCTCTTCAATCTTCCTTTTCAATCTTCTTCAATCTTCCTTTTCAATCTCTCTTCAATCTTCCTTTTCAATCTTCTTCAATCTCTCTTCAATCTCATTCAATCTTCTTCAATCTCTCTTCAATCTCATTCAATCTTCTTCAATCTCTCTTCAATCTCATTCAATCTTCTTCAATCTCTCTTCAATCTCATTCAATCTTTACACAGAGCTTCTTCTTCGCATGGATGAAAGAATTTTTAATAATTCAAGGCTTTCCTTGTGTAATTCCTTTATAAAATCGTCTTCAAGGATACCTGAACTTATTGTTATTTCAATCCAACCTTCGGTTTCATCAGCCTCTTCCACCGCTATAGAAAGCTTACTAAAAAATTCGGCTTTAGACCGACTTCTCAATGCTGAACGATAATTGATATACATAGAAGAACCCGACTTAGTGAGCTGGTAGTTGATCACCTTACCCCTTGGAGATTTTGGTAACTTCTCTGACAGTTCCAAAATTTTTAGGGTAAACTGTCGCAGTCTCTCCCTAACCTCCTCTTTGTAATTGATCCAGCTTTCATTGCTCATGTTCATTTTTTTAATTCTAAAAAGATTCTATCACTTGGGCTTTTCCGATAATATTTAAAAGATACATACTTTTTACATCCCCCTATTCAATCCTCCTTTTCAATCTTCTTCAATCTTCCTTTTCAATCTCCCTTCAATCTTCCCTTTCAATCTCCTAACAAACCTCTCCAGCCTCCGTATCCAAAGAATTAAGGAAAGCTTCAGACATCTCATTCAACTTCCGTATTTTCTCAGGATTGAGGCAATAGTTGGTTTTGGTGCCCTGAACGACCCCCTGGATCAATCCGGCGTTTTTTAATTCCTTGAGATGCTGGTTGACCGTAGTACGGCTTAATGGCAGTTCTTCTGAAATATCGCCGGTAACACACACTTTTATATCGGAAAGATACTTCAGAATGGCCAGCCGGGCGGGATGACCCAAGGCCTTGTAAAGGCTTGCGGTTTCCTGCAAGTCCTTTTCAAAAAGTTTTCCTTTTGATTGTACCATATTCCTTGTATTTATTTTGACGCAAATATACGTCAAAATTTACATGACGTATAATTACGTCATGTAAATTTTTATTAATTCATAAAATACTCCAAGGACGAAGACGATACATTTATATGGAATACTAAGAATCACCTTAGCTCGGCCAGAAAATCACGTATAAACCAATGTTCAATTCCCTGATAATCTGTTCCACCGAGGATTTCATCCATTGAAATAACGTATTTCGGATAGTTATCTTTAACTTTCATCAGATTACCAAATTCCCTTTCTCTTGTTTTTTTGTCAGGAATCAGGTAGGCCACCTGGATATAGATTTTTTTCCCATTTTTTTCAGCCACAAAATCTATTTCTTTGTTCTCCAATTGACCAATAGTCACTTGATAACCAGACACCACTAGATGCTGATAAACAATATTTTCCAGAATCTTATTAATATCTTCTGTTTTATAACCCTTTATAGCATGACGTAACCCTAAATCTTCAAAGTAATATTTTTCATTAAACTCAAATATCTTTTTCCCCTTAATATCTGAGCGCAACACTTTAAAAATAAAAAAAGCCGAAGTTAAATATGAAAGGTAATTAGAGACCACTTGAGGAGAAATTTTGATTTGTTGTGATTTTAAGAAATCGGTAATTTTTTTTGCTGAAACTATACTTCCTGTATTGTCTGCCAGGTAATATACCAGGTTTTCTAACAAAGATACATGGCGTATCTGATATCTTTTTACTACGTCTTTGAAAAGTATAGCTGAGTAGATATTTTTCAGGTAGTCGTAAACTACTTGATTTTCCAATTCAAGATTGATTAAAAAAGGTAAACCTCCGTATTTCAGGAATTTGGTGAATGAACTACTGGTATCATCCAAACGATGAAAATGGAGGAATTCAGGATATATCAAGCTATAAAGCTTAATCTCTACATACCTTCCGCTTAAATAGGTGGCCAGGTCTCCTGATAAAAGTTGGGCATTGCTCCCAGTGCAAAAAATATTATAGTTTTTTTTCGACTGCAGACTTCGCAACGCCTTCTCAAAATTTTCAATATCCTGTACTTCATCAATAAACAGATAGGTTAATTCCTTATTGCTTTGGTGTTTTTCAATATAATCAATTAAACTTTCATCATCCTTAATTTCCTTGTATTCATGCCATTCTTTGTTGATGTAGATGAT
>JAIPBX010000026.1 GCA_021738485.1 Bacteroidales bacterium
AGGAAAAGCTACCCGGCCACAAAAAAAAATAGGTATGAGGGCGCACCATGAGATAAGCTGGCTGGTTAAGGCCAGCCAGCCTTTTTTATATTTTACTGAAAATCAGATAATTAAAATTTTAGCTTGACGGCTATGCCCTAAATCCCCTAAAAGGGGACTTTAAGAGTAAGATAGACGAATCTCGTTCTTAAAGCCTCCCTTCAGGAAGGTTTGGAGGGTGGGTAGTTTGGAGGAATCAAAAAAGTTGGAATTGAACCTTACAACACTAAACAACAGCTAACACACGATAATTTTGAATAAACCAAAACCGGAATTTTTGAAGCTGCAAAAACCCTGGAAACATTTCACACGTAACCCTTTCCGCGTGATTAGCGGGGCTGCGCTTTTGGCAATTATCCTGGTTTTCGCCCTCAGCCTCCCGGAGCCTTTGTTTAAAGCTCCTACCTCTACGGTTATTGAGGATTCCACGGGCAGATTACTGGGTGCTCGCATTGCGAAGGATGGTCAGTGGCGGTTTCCTGTTAACAGGGATATCCCGGAGAAATTTGAGATGGTGGTGCTGGCTTTTGAGGATAAACGGTTCTACTATCATCCGGGTGTCGACCCTTTGTCGGTAGGCAGGGCTTTGTGGCAAAACATTTCACAGGGACGAATCGTCAGCGGGGCCAGCACGCTGACAATGCAGGTTATCCGGCTTTCGCGGAAGGATAAGCCCCGCACGGTCTGGCAGAAGATCGTGGAGAGTCTTCTGGCCGTGAGGGCAGAGGTACGATACACCAAAAGTGAAATTCTGGCGTTGTATACCTCTCATGCCCCTTTCGGGGGGAATGTGGTAGGGATGGATGCAGCCGCCTGGCGATATTTTGGGGTGCCGCCCCGGAACCTTTCATGGGGGCAGTCGGCGGCGCTGGCCGTGCTACCGAATGCTCCCTCAATGATTCATCCCGGAAAAAACGAAGAAGCTTACAAGCAAAAGCGCGACCTTTTGCTGGAGCGCTTGTTAAATAGGGAAATCATTGACTCTACCACTTACGAACTGGCCTGCGAAGAACCTTTACCGGGAAAGCCTTATCCTGTGCCTCAGGCAGCACCGCATTTGTTGAATCATGCCATTGCCGACGGAAAGAAAGGCGAACGAATCCGGACAACCATCGATTACAATCTCCAGCGCTCGGCCAACAAGGTAACCGAAAGACATCATCAGCGGCTTCGGGCCAACAAAATCCACAACCTGGCTGCGGTTATCCTGGAGGTAGAGACGGGAGAAGTACTGGCCTACGTCGGTAATACCCGCGATGAGGTGAACCGCCACAACAACCGGGTGGATGTGGTGACCTCTCCGCGAAGCACCGGCTCGACGCTGAAACCGTTTTTGTATGCCGCCATGCTTCAGGAAGGCACAATACTGCCGCGAACGCTGGTGGCAGATGTTCCGGTAAACATCGACGGCTACTCCCCGAAAAACTTCAGCCACTCCTACGACGGGGCGGTCCATGCCGATGAAGTGCTCTACCGTTCACTAAACGTTCCGATGGTGCGCATGCTGAAAAAGTACGGCCTGCCGAAGTTCCACCACCTGCTCAAAGAAATGGACTTTTCGACCATTACCCGGCCCTCTGACCACTATGGTTTATCGCTTATCCTCGGCGGGGCGGAAACAACCCTTTGGGAACTGTCGGGAGCTTATGCTTCGATGGCCCGAATCCTCAAGCATTACAACAACAGCGGGGATAACTATTTTGAAAAAGATTTTCACTTCCCGTCTTACACAAGAAAAGGGGAGGCCCAATCCGCAAAAAAGACAGACAAACCGGTGTTAAAGGCTGCCGGGATTTACAAGGCGTTTGAAGCCCTGACAAACCTCGACCGCCCGGAGCAGGAGAGCGGATGGAAGCATTTCTCCTCATCCCGGAAGATAGCCTGGAAAACGGGGACTAGCTTTGGATTCAGGGATGCCTGGGCCGTGGGAGTTACTCCCGGGTACGTCGTGGGCGTGTGGGCCGGAAATGCCGACGGGGAAGGGCGTCCGGGCCTTACGGGTCTGTCGGCCGCAGCGCCCGTAATGATGGATTTGTTCCGGCAGCTGCCCCCTACCGGTTGGTTTAAAAAACCGTGGCATGAGCTGGTTAGCGCCAAGGTATGCCGCAAGAGCGGTCACCTGGCCGGTGCGCATTGCCAGCCGGTCGATACATCTCTGATCCCGGAAAACGGCCTGCGAAGCAAAGCATGTCCCTACCACCGCTTGATTCACCTGGATGCTGAGGGCCAATACAGGGTGACAGACGAGTGTTATGATACCTACCGGATGCAGCATCGGAAGCAGTTTGTATTGCCTCCGGTGATGGAATGGTATTACCGAAAAGCTAATCCGGGGTATGAGGGCTTACCTCCTTACGCTCCGGAATGCAGTCACCTGGCTGAGGATAAGGCGATGGAAGTGATTTACCCCGATAATCTGTATGGAATCTTTATCCCGCGGGAGATTGACGGCACCCGTGGGAAGGTGGTTTTCAAGGCTGCCCACCGCAACCCCTCGGCCACCATTTACTGGTATATCGACCAAACCTACCAGGGCCAGACCCGTCACGAACATCAAATCGCCGCCCGCCCCAAACCGGGCCAACACACCCTCACCCTCATCGACAAAAAAGGAAACACCACCAGCGCGTTTTTTGAGGTGGTGGAGGAGTGATCACGCCAAACCGCTAAGTAGTGTAATTGCAAATGGTTGATCTCATCTTCTTTGCGCTTTACTCCGAAACATTGTTTTGGTGCAAGCCGCTAAGAGGAGGTTAATAAGGCAACAGTGATGGCAGACCTTTGCGTCTTTGTGTGAAACACCTCGCTAGAGCATACATAGACCTTCATTATTTATCCAGAAATAATTCACCCCAAGCCGCTAAAAAAAAGACAACCAGGCTTAAAAAAATGGGAGACTCCGGCGTCTTTGCGTGAAAAATTAACTAACTTTATTTCAATTTATAACAAATCTTATGTAGAACTTAAAACCCTTAGAAAAATGACAGAAAATGAAATTGCAAAAAAGGTAGTTGACATTTGTTATCACATCCATGTCAAACTTGGTGCGGGTTTGTATGAATCAGTTTATGAAGGAATTTTGTATTATGAACTGAAAAAGCACGGTTTTAATGTAAGGCGACAGCAAGCGTTACCGGTAGTATGGAAAGAAATCCAAATGGAACAGGGTTTTCGGGCTGACTTAATTGTCGAAGACAAAGTTATCCTCGAAATCAAATCCATAGAGACGTTAGCTCCGGTTCACAAGAAGCAGGTGCTGACTTATATTAGGTTGGCCAATATGAGGCTCGGTTTGCTGATTAATTTTAATGTAGCTTTGATTCGCGACGGAATAGAAAGGGTAGTAAATAATTTGCATGAAACTGGAGACCTCCAGGAAGCCAAGTGATACTGGAAAGGAAAATTTTGAGCAGTTTTAATTGGAATTATAGGTAGTGAAATCCGGTGGCAATAAAGGTAGAAGCTTCATAAATAGATTACATCAAGCCGCCTAGTAAAATACTAACCAACGGTTTGAGCACCGGTTCTTTGCGGCTTACTCCAGAATAAGGTTTGGGGGTAAGTCGCTAAGAAAATGGCAGTAAGGTTTAACGATGGGAGACCCTGGCACCTTGTATGAAATAAAAGGTTAAGGCAAACTTGAATCTCTGTTGTGTTCCCGGAAGAGATCGCGCCAAGCCGCCAAGTAAAATACTCACTAACAATTTAAGCACCGGTTCTATGCGTCTTACTCCAGATTGAGATTTGGGAGTAAGTCGCTAAGGAAATGGTAGTAAGGCTTAACAATGGGAGACCTTGGCGTCTTTGCGTGAAAAACCTCGCTAGAGCATACATAATCATCCGTAAGTAACATCAAGGCTCTGGTGCAATTGATTTATTGTACAAACCAAGTATTATCAAACATTGGCAATATTTTTCTTGCTCCTTTTCCAGATTGCTCTTCAGCCCAAATTTCACCACCGTGTTTTTCAACAAATTCCCGGCAAAGAATTAATCCCAGACCTGAGCCTTAGGGAAATTTTTTTTCCGACGTCAATGACTGAGGCTGCATTTGAAATAGTATCTTTGATTGTTCCGGATTTAATCCCGGACCCGAATCCTGAATAGATATATTTATCTAATTTGAAATATAACGATAGAAAATTACAAATCCAAAAAAATCTATACATTTAATTTTTATATAAATAATTGAATATTTCTTTTCTAAATTGTTGAAGAAAAAACTCAAACAGGAGACTTATGAAATTTTGTACAGTCATCAATTGTATGGACGGACGGGTGCAACAACCCGTCAACCGGTTTCTTCAGGAACGCTTTGGCGCGGAGAATGTGGATACGATAACCGAAGCCGGCCCTAACGGTATATTGGCTAAACAGGAAGATGAAGCCATTATTCAATCTATTTTCAAACGGGTGGATATATCGGTCAATGCCCACAAATCGAAAGGTATGGCAATAGTCGGGCATCATGACTGTGCAGGGAATCCCGCTCCGAAAGAAGAGCAAATCCGACATATTCGGGATTCGGTTAGCTTTCTCCAAAAGCATTACCAAAACGCAGAGATTATAGGCCTTTGGGTGGATGAAAACTGGGAAGTAAGCGAGGTTTAACCGATTGGTGCTGAGTTTGCTTTGGTGTGCGGAACGACTATCCGGTAGAATCCGCACGGTTTCATATCCTACATTCCCGTGGTGCCGGTAATTAGAATTTTATTTATTTTTTGGAAGAGACATTTTGGTACTACTCAATTTCAATAACTTGTCCCGCCCCGCCTTCAATGTATTTTTCCGGGTAGAGGTCTTTCATTTCTGTTTTATGTTGAGAGCAATGTGTAGGACAAATCAGAGAGACTCCTTTCAGGGCTTTTGCCTCGGTTCCATGCATCCCGCCGAGGATAGCATAAACCTGTCCAAACCTTGATGCGGTATGAAAAATTTCATGCATATCCGGATGAGCGCACCCAACGAGGACCACCACTCCTTTTGAAGTCTCCACACAGAGTGCTTGCTCCGTCCCTTCAAGTTGACCGGTGGTATAAACTCCATGACTGATTGTTGCCGGTACTTCGTGATTGTGGATTTTTTTAACATTGCTCTGGAAATGGAAGGAAGGAGGGAGCCACAGATCGACATTGCTGGTTTCTGAAAGAAAAGCTCTGAGTCCTCCTGTGTGATCCCAGTGGGCATGGGATATAAAAACCGTGTCGAATTCATCGGGTGAAATCTTTAGTTTTTGCATATTTGACAAAAGAATGGCTCCATTGGCACCTGTGTCGAAAAGAATCTTTTTTTTACCGATTTCAACCATTGCAGCAAAACCCCAATCCGATTGAAGCTCTGATCTGAATGAAGTATTGTCGTAAATGATAGTGGTTTTCATAATTCCTGATATAAATTTATTTTTACTCATAATTGAGTAACATGAGTCACTGAAAAATGAAATCGCAATTTTATTACGAATCTATTAAATCAATTAGGGCTGAAAGCTACTCCTGGTAATAGATTCGTTTCACCCTTCTTGAAATCCCGGCAAGGATTTCGTAGGGAATCGTTCCCATCTTGTCGGCAAGTACATTTACCGGTTGATTTTCTCCGAATATTTCCACTTTATCTCCCTCTTGCACATCCATTCCGGTTACATCTATCATGCACATATCCATGCAGATATTTCCCACAATAGGTACCTTTTGCCCGTGAAGTATAAGACTGGCTTTACCATTACTCAACAAACGACTCAAACCATCGGCATAGCCCACAGGTACGGTGGCAATTTTTCTCTCTTCCTCAGCTTTATACTGCCGGCTATAACCTACCGTACCTCCCGGCTTTACGGTCTTAATCTGTGAAATGCTAGAGCGCAGGGAACTAACGTTCTGCAACTCGTTTTTTACTTTATGATCAGTAGCTATACCATACATACTAATGCCCAGGCGTACCATATCGAATTGATCGTTGGGGAAACGGCTGATCCCGGCCGAATTCAATATATGCCGGAGTATTTTATAATCAAAAGCCTGTTGAATAGTATCGCTCAGTTTTCTGAAAAGATCGATTTGACTACGGGTAAAATCATCATTTTCGCCTTCATCACTGGCTGCAAGATGGGAGAAAACCGATTGGACGCGTATCAAATCGTTTTCTTTAATCCGGTTTATGAGAACCTCCACCTCTTCTTCCAGAAATCCCAGGCGATGCATGCCAGTATCGAGCTTAATATGAATTTTTACAGGTTTGTTTTTGGGTAAAAGATTCCGCTCAATAGCTTCTTCGAGGCGTTTAAAAATACGAAAGCTATAAATTTCAGGCTCCAACTGATATTTCAATATGGCGTCAAAGCTCTGCTCATCCGGGTTCATCACCATGATAGGGGTGTAAATCCCCGATTTACGAAGCTCTACACCCTCATCGGCATAGGCTACGCTCAGATAATCAATGTTGTGATATTGCAAAGTATTGCTTATCTCATAACTACCGCTACCATAAGAAAAAGCTTTAACCATAGCCATTATTTTCACTTCCTGATCAACCATTTTGCGGTAATAGTTCAAGTTATTAATCAGAGCATTAAGATTAATTTCAAGTACCGTTTCGTGATCTTTTTGCTGTAAGGCATTGCTGATGCGTTCAAACTCAAAAATCCGTGCGCCCTTTATTAAAATAGCTTCGTCATTGAATCCCGAAAAGGGATAGCTACGAATAAACTCGTCCGTATTTTTAAAAAAAGATTTCTCCATAGAGAAAAAATTCGCATGTCGGCTAATGGCCTCACCTATCCCAATAAGTTTATTAACTCCCTTTTTTTGAAGTATATCCGCAATCTCATCATAAAGCTCAAAGCTTGAACGGTTGGTCTGTAAAATATCGGAAAGGATTACCGTTTTCTTCTTATGCTGTTTCTGCCTGTTAAGGATATCTAAGGCGATATTCAGGGAGTTCAGATCCGAATTATAGCTATCGTTGATCACGGAACAATCATTAATACCTTCTTTAAGCTCAAGACGCATAGCAATGGTTTGAAGGTTTTGCATCCGTTGGGCTATGGTATTATTATCATAACCCATATGCCACATCACCGCCCAGCAATGAATGGCATTCTCCACAGAAGCTTCGTCGGTAAAAGGTATTTTAATTTGTAGTACCTCATTTTCATATACTGCTTTTATCTCGGTGTGAGATTTATCTTTAGTCACTTCCCGGATTATCATATCGGCAGTATTATTCCGCGACCAGGTTAAGGTATTTACTTTATTTTTTAACCCCGAGCGAATCATCACTTCCCTGATTGCATCGTAATCCGGGCTATATATCATCGTATGAACGTGGGTAAAAAGCTTCAGTTTCTCCCCTGCTTTCTGGATATCGCTTATAAAATTTTTATCATGGGCCGGTCCGATATTGGTAAACACGCCGATAGTAGGCTGTATGATACTTTGAAGATTACCCATCTCTTCCGGCTCCGAGATACCGGCTTCAAAAATACCCAAATCATTTTCGTCATTAACTTGCCATACCGATAAAGGGACCCCAATCTGGGAGTTGTAGCTCTTCGGAGATCGTATGATGTTGTAATCTTCCTGTAATAGCTGAAACAACCATTCCTTGACAATCGTTTTCCCATTGCTTCCAGTAATTCCGATAAAAGGGAAGGAAAACTGCTTGCGGTGATGGGTGGCCAGTTTATGCAGTGCTTGAAGGCTGTTTTCTACGATAACAAAATTTGCTTCGGGAAAAGAAGAAGGAATTTCTTCCTTTGAGACAACAAAATTGCGGACATCTTTCTCATACAACTCTTCAATATAGTGATGCCCGTCATTCCTACCGGTTCGGATAGCAAAAAAAAGGGTTTTAGGGCCGGATATCAATTTCCGGCTATCAATCAGAATGTCATTTACTACGCTCTGCCTGGGATTTTGTAAATATAGCTCTCCTTTTACAATTTGAGCAACATCGCTTAGATTATATTCATGTGACGAAGTCATAGGAGGCAAATTTATTTATTTCTATTGCGTAAACTTATTAATTCTTTTCCGATTGACCGGCATTGTTTTGTTTTGATGAAACGAAAGCATTCTTTTTTAAATTGTCATATTCCTGCCGGTTTCTGTGAATATCGCACGCCAGAAATATTGCTTCCCTGAAAGATTCCGGAGAAGCCAAACCTTTACCGGCAATCTCATAAGCAGTTCCGTGCGATGGAGAAGTGCGAATAATAGGGAGGCCGGCGGTAAAGTTAACACCATTATTAAAAGCCATGGTCTTAAAAGGAAGCATCCCCTGATCATGATACATCGCCAGTATACCGTCGAAATTTTTATAGTTCAACGTCCCAAAAAAGCCATCGGCAGGGTAAGGGCCAAAAGCCAGCATATTCTGCTGATTCGCTTTTTCAATAGCCGGAAGAATGGTCTCGGATTCTTCCCGCCCTATTAAACCTTCGTCCCCGGCATGGGGATTAAGACCTAACAGAGCAACCCTGGGTTTTTCAATGCCAAAATCTCGTATAAGCGAATCATGAAGAATACGGGTCTTGCGCAATATCAAATCTTCCGTGATAGTTTCATGGACTTGTCTCAAAGGAATATGTCCGGTAATCACCCCTATCCGCATACTATTCCCTATCATCAGCATAAGGTCATCTGTTTCCCCAAACCGCTCCGCCAGGTATTCAGTATGGCCGGGGAATGTGAACTTATCGGACTGGATATTGTTTTTGTTGATCGGAGCCGTTACCAACACATCAATGTCTCCTTTTTTAAGAGCATCAACGGCAGCTTCCAGAGCCATAAAGGCCAACTCACCCCCACTATTGGTAGGCTTGCCAAGTTCGATTTTTACTTCCTGGTCAATAATGTTGACAATATTGGCATGATGGGCCACGGCTTGCCGCGCGCTTCTGACCAGATTGAGATTAAAATTATTGATATTTAAAGCCTTACGATGATAAGAAGCTGCTTTTGAAGAGCCGAAAATTATAGGAGTAATTTTATCAAGAATACGCTGATCCATGAAGGTTTTAATAATAAGCTCATAGCTGATACTATTGACGTCTCCGTGTGTTATGCCTACTCTGATATTTTCTTCTTTACCTTCCTGTTCGTCCATTTTTTGTCTGTTTTGATTCGTTATATACCCTGGGAATATGCCCCAACACTACACATCCGTTCTTTAATTTTTAATTATTTTGATGCTCCATAATAAAGCCGCATCTCCACGACAAACATGCGCTATAAATATAAAAAATTATTGCCGGTGAATGAAAAAATCAAATAATAACCGCAGGCCGTAGCCCATTCCCCCTTTTCCGTGATAGCTCTTTTCTTTTTCAGTAAAAGCCACCCCGGCGATATCCAAATGCAAATAGGGATAGCCGGTAAAATGCTCAAGAAATTTCCCTGCGTGAATTGCACCACCCTCTGCACCGCCAAGATGCTTCAAATCCGCAATATCTGATTTGAGTTCTTCAGCATACTCCTCCCAGAATGGCAGCTCCGCAATACGTTCATATACATTGTATCCACTCTCCTTAAGAAGTTGCATCTCATTGGTAGCGTTGCCCATAGCCACAATTCCGTGGGCGCCGATAGCTCTAGCGGCCGAGCCGGTGAGTGTAGCCGCATCAATCACCAGTTCAGGGTCATACTTTTTAGCGTATGCCAATGCATCAGCCATAATCATGCGCCCCTCAGCATCAGTGTTTACAACCTCTACCGTTGTATTGTCATACATGGTCACAACATCCCCGGTGACATACGCATTGCCGTCAACGCGATTGTCAGTAGCGGGAATAAGGGCTACGACATGCAAAGGAAGGCCAGCTTTAGCTACGGCTCCTGTAACATTTGCCATAATGGCTGCCCCGGCCATATCCATTTTCATATTATTCATATGCTGACCGGGTTTCAAATTCATTCCACCCGTATCAAAAACAATCCCTTTACCCACAAGCACTATGGGCTTGTCGTTAACCGGATTTTCGGGCTTCCATTCCATAATAGAAAATGTAGCTGGATCGACACTCCCTTTGTTAACAGCCAGGATGCCTCCCATTTTCAAGGTTTCGATTTTCTTTTGTGTAAGCACCTCCACATGAGCCCCGCTTTCTTTACCGAGCTCTGTGATTCGCTCTGCCAGTTTCGGAGCATTGAGGTGTGAAAGCGGTTCGTTGATCCAATCGCGAGCCCGGTAAACCGCTTCTATCAGTATTTGCAATTGGGCCAGGTCTTTCTCCCCGATTTTGTTATGGTTATCGATAAGAGTCAGCTTCTGAAGCGTGTTCAGTTTATTTTCATTGTCATTCTTATATCGGAGAAACTGGTAATTAGACAGAGCCATTCCTTCGGCAAAGGCTATTCCCAAATATTCTTCAATACCGGCAGGAAAAATTTCTGCGCTCTCTATTTTGCGATTATTGAGAAAAACCGCAGCATTTTTGCCCTCCTTTCTGAGCTTTTCGGCATCCTGATAAAACTCATCTTTTAGTTCTATAATCCGGACCATGACAATGTTGTCCAGATAATTAAATTCAAAGTTTCTAAGCTTATGCTGCTGATGCTGCTCTTTCATGTAGTTGATTTCTCTTTCAGCAAGGTAATTCTTCGGTAAGTTTTCGGGATTACCGGTTAATATTATGATATTTGCCCCTGAAGAGCCTTCAGATGCTTTATGCAGTTTCATAACTATTATTATTTATATTATTCTACAAAATTAGTAAAAACAGTACGCAGCAATACCACAAGAGCATATTTACTTATTCACCTGCCATTCCAATGATCTCCTTTTCCAATTGCTCATGATTCTATTGGAAAAAGGCACTTCTTGTTTCACCGTGGAGATGACTTCTCCTCAATCCCTAAAAAATTTCTCCTCATGATTTTAAAGACATTAAAGAGAGTTATCAAAAGGGTTATGGCAAGTAATACCCCCAATATAGTGTGGTACATATCAGGAATCACTTGTTGTTCGGAGGCTTGAGCAAAGCGGTATGTGTCAGAAAAATAGCTGTTGTAACCATCAATCTTGGCTGACGAGGCCCCGAAGAAAAAGGCTTGCCAATGAGCTTGCCATTGCAAAATAGCCCATGCTGTTAGATATAATGCCGAAAAATGGTCGGAATACTTCCATTGCATAAGTTTCCCGGCGATAGAAATAATCAGAAATACCATCAGCAGGGTATAAATACTTATCACCTCCGGGCTATCACCAACAGTAAACCCTGCCGGATCCCAAAAAATTATAGAGTACCACAACGCTAAAAGAACCAAAGTAACAAGTGTAACCAGGTGTTTTCTCATAATCTTTACTCTTTTATAATATCAATAATGGCAAAATTCAGGAATTTTAATGATTTAAATATTACAGGGCGTATATTTTTCTTTCGCTAACTTATGAACACATTGATACATTAAAACACCAGCCTTAACCCAAACTATTACTTTCATTATTTCTGACATTCAACGAACAAGTCATGATAAAAAAGACAAGCCTTACTAATCCAATATTCCCCTGGCTTTTAATCTGAGGAATAATATATCCGGTTAAAAAAACGAATTAAACACACACCTACGGAAACGTTTTCGATTATCATTGTTTCCGTTTATAAAATGTTTAGTTTTGCATCAAATTAACAGGAATGGATGAGCGATTCGAAATTATACTGAAAGAAGCCAATAAGATATTCCACACCTATGGAATTAAAAGTATTTCGATGGATGATTTGTGCAGAGAGCTGAAAATCTCTAAAAAAACATTATATCAATATGTGGATAATAAAACCGATCTTCTTCAACAAACTATTGATTACCAGTTTTCAAAGGATAACAATAAGATTAACGCGGTAATGAAACAAAATCATAATGCCATAGACACATTGATTGAAGTTTCAAAAATGATTTATGAGGAGCTCAAAAAATTTCAACCGAACATCATTATGTTCGACTTAAAAAAGTACTTCCCTGAAACACTGGAATATCTTATTGATAAAAAACGCAGATATTTTTACGACTACATAAAAGGCAACCTGGAACAAGGTATTGAGGAAGGGCTATATCGCCAGGATTTAAACACGGATTTAATCACCCGGCTTTATATCCGAAAAATGGAAGATATGCATGATCCTGATGGCTTTCTCAATGGTGATTACACTTTCGAAAAAATTTTCGAGGTCATGTTTGACAATCATATCAGGGGAATTGCAAATGAAAAAGGTATTAACTATTACGAAGAAAGACGACAAAAATTAAAATTCAATGAATGACAATGAAAATATGCTCCAAAAAAACAAACGAATGAAAGTACTACAAGTCTTCATACCCGCGCTTCTTTTGCTAATAGCCGGCCAGACTTTTTCGCAAGACACGCTGCGGCTTTCACTAAAAGAGGCAAAACAATATGCACTCGAAAATAACCGGGATGTCAAAAATGCAGAGCTGGAAATATTGAAAGCCAAAAAAGAAGTATGGGAAACCACGGCGAGTGGACTACCCCAGGTGGATGCTGATATCTCTTACCAAAATATTTTTGAGGTACCTACAGCTCAGTTTCCCCAGAATGCGATTGTAAAAGACCCTCCCATGGATCAGATTTTCGGACAACCGATCGAAACTTCGACCGGCACGTATGGTTTGACCATGAAGGAAGGGCGTCCAATTAAATTAAGTACGAAAGAATCGACGACCATCAATTTGACCGTCTCTCAACTGATTTTTAGCGGTTCATATATTGTAGGACTCCAGGCCGCCAAAGTGTATAAACAATTAACTGTTGATCAGCAGGAAAAAACGGAAATAGATACCAAAGCCCAGGTATCGGACACTTATTACATGATATTGGTATTGGAAGAAAACCTTAATATCCTGAACAATACCCTGGACAATCTTAAGAACACCCAACACGAAATCAGTGAAATGCTTAAAGAGGGTTTTGTGGAAGATACGGATCTCGACCAGATTAAACTCAACCGTATGAATGTAGAAAATGCCATTGGTAACCTCGAAAAACAAATTGCCACTTCGTATGACTTACTTAAGCTACAAATAGGGCTCGAACGCGAAAACAAGGTGGTTCTCACAGAAAAATTAAAAACCCTCAAACAAGACATTCCACTAAACGATCTTATGAACGAGCAGTTCAATGTGGAAAACCATATCACCTATCAAATGCTTGAAACACAAGAAAAGCTCTCAGAGCTGGATCTCAAGCGACGAAAAAGTGAATTCCTGCCCACCATATCAGGTTTTTACCGGCACCAGGAAAAAGCCCCGCGTCCTGATTTTGATATGACTATCCCCGATATGATTGGAATCAATGTTCAGATACCGATATTTCACAGTGCGGCACGGTTTGCCAAAGTTAAACAAGCCAAGTTGGAACTGGCTAAAACCCGAAATCAAAAAAGCCAGGCTGTTCAGGGGTTGCATCTTGAAGTAAAGCAAGCCAAAAATGAATTTTCCAATGCTGTAAATAATTATAATAATCAGAAAAAAAATATGAACCTGGCGCAAAAAATTTATGATAAAACCCTTACCAAATACAAAGAAGGGATGGCAAGCAGCATGGACCTTACCCAGGCTAATAATCAACTGCTGGATACGCAATCGAAATATCACGAAGCCTTGCTCAAGATGCTTCAGAAAAAAGTACAGTTAAATAAGAAACTTAACAATTTGTAGAACAATAACTATCGGAATCATGAAAAAGATCACATACCTCATCATTCTTGCTTTATTTGTCAGTGCTTGTGGAAGCCAAACCAACAAAGAAAAGCTCAAAGAACTCAAAAAAGAACGAAACGAAATACAGAAAGAACTTTCAGCTATTAATAATAAAATTGGTAAGATAGAGCAAACCATTAAAGAGCAGGGAGAAAAGCTTCCTTCCCGGAACATCACCCATGTTCGAACAAAAAAAACCTCTTATTCTCCCTTCAGGCACTACTTAAAAATCCAGGGAGAAGTTACCTCCGATAATAACATCGCTGTTCCGGCTGAAGCGCCGGGAGTTGTCCAAAGAATATATGTTGAAGAAGGGGATGAAGTTACAGCCGGACAAAAGCTTGCACAGTTGGATGCCGCGAGTCTTGAAAATCAATTGGAGGAATTAAAAAAAGGATATGAACTGGCCAAAACAGTTTATGAGCGACGTCAACGTCTTTGGGACAAAGAAATAGGAAGCGAAATACAATACCTTCAGGCCAGGAATAAAAAAGAACGTCTTGAGAAACAAATAGAGAGCGTAAAAGAACAGTTGAGTAAAAAGACGATTACTTCCCCGATTGACGGTACTGTTGACGATGTTCTGCTTAAAGAAGGGGAAATGGCATCTGCCGGCCGGGGAGCCTTCCAGGTAGTAAAAATGGCGGATATGAAAATCCGGGCCGAAATTTCGGAAAGTTATCTCAATCAGGTAGAAAGGGGGGATCCTGTATCAGTTTCCCCGGCAAATGCCTCCGAAAGTTTTACCTCAAAAATCAAAACCGTCGGGCAAGTCATTAACCAGATGAACCGTACTTACTATGTTGAAATAGCGATCCCACAGCAGATTAAAAACGTCACTCCCAACATGATTATGGATCTGGAAGTGCTCAACTACAAGGCTGACAGTGCTATCAGCGTGCCTGTTAACATCATCCAGAAAACCAATCAACGAAGATTTCTCTATGTGGCTGGTGAAGAAAACGGACAAGAAGTAGCGGTTAAAAAATGGATCACTATAGGCAAAACATACAATAAAAAAGCAGAAATCATCGAAGGGCTTCAAGGCAATGAAAACATAATTGTAGCCGGATACCAGGACCTTTCGGACGGCGAAAAGATTATTATTGAATAATGGCAAAAAGCAATAACAATATGAAGAACAGAAAATTTCCGCTCTCGGATTATGCCGTTAATAACCGGGTGACAATATATTTCTTTACGGTTATTTTAACGTTGTTTGGGATTATGGCTTACCAATCAACCCCCAAAGAGAACTTCCCAGAAGTAGAGTTCCCCTATTTTTCCATTAGCACCATTTACCCGGGGACCTCCCCCGAAGACATGGAAAACCTGGTTACACGGCCGCTCGAAAAAGAAATAAAAAGTATTGACGGAATCAAAGAGCTGACCAGTAATTCGGTACAGGATTTTTCGATGATCCTCATCGAATTTGAAACTGATGTGGATAATAACCAGGCTTATCAGGATGTAACCGAAGCCATAGACAAAGCCCGATCGGAGCTTCCCGACGGATTAGCTCAGGAACCCGAATTGCTGGACATTGACCCTTCGGAATTTCCTATCCTCAATATCAATATGACAGGCGATTTGGGCCTGGTTAAAATTAAAGAATATGCCGAAGACCTGCAGGATGAAATCGAAGGTATGCAGGCTATTACAAGGGTAGATATCGTAGGGGCGCTGGAACGCGAATTTGAAATCAATGTCGACCTTTATAAAATGCAGGCTGCCGGTATTTCTTTTACGCAGATAGAAAATGCTGTGGCCCGCGAAAACCTCACCATATCGGGAGGGCAGTTAAAAATGGACGGCATGGAACGAAACCTCAGGGTCGTGGGTGAATTCTCCGGTGTCAACGAGCTGAGGAATATTCTTATTAAAGACGGAATTTATCTTAAAGATATTGCTGAGGTAAAAGATGATTTTGCCGACAGAGAAAGCTTTTCCCGTTTAAACGGTGATGATGTGATTACTCTGAATGTCATCAAAAAAACAGGGGAAAACCTCATAGAAGCCGTGGAAGACATCCGTGTGATCCTGGATAATTTCGAGAAGGAAAGCCCGGAAAACCTGGAAATTGTTACAACAGGGGACCAGAGCGACCGTACGCGCAATAGTGTGAGTAACTTGTTTAACACTATTGTGCTAGGCTTTTTTGTCGTGGTCCTGGTGTTAATGTTTTTTATGGGTGTGGAAAATGCCCTGTTTGTGGCAGTGGCCATACCGTTGTCCATGCTTATAGCTTTTATCGCCATCCCGGCCATGGACTTCACCATGAACATGGTTGTTTTAATGGGCTTTATCCTGGTTTTGGGAATCGTCGTTGATAACTCCATAGTGGTGGTGGAAAATATATACCGCCATTTTATGACAACACCTAATCTTCCCATTGCTCCTGCAGCAAAGATCGGAGCAGGCGAGGTAGCCGGTCCTGTCTTTTCCGGGACGCTAACCACCATGGCTCCCTTCATTCCACTCGCTTTCTGGCCAGGGATATTCGGTGAATTTATGTTGTATATCCCTATTACCATTATTGTTACACTCACAGCTTCTATGCTGGTGGCCTACATGATTAACCCTGTATTTGCTGTGTCATTTATGAAATATCATGGAGAGGAAAAAGTAAAAATCGATCATCGCAGGAATATCTATATCGTACTGGGGGTAGCAGTTATAAGCATCATATCATATCTTGGCAACTTTGCATTTGTGGGGAATCTACTCATTTTCATCCTGATTCTCTATCTAATGGTGCAATACATTCTGCGTTTTCTTATCCGGAAATTCCAGCGCAGTATTATCCCCGCCTTCACCAATGCTTATAAAAGTACGATTCGTTTTCTGCTCAAAGGCAAAAGACCCTATGGTGTCATTGTGGGAACTGTCATTATCCTGATACTCACTTTTGCAGTATTAAGGGTTTCCCCATTGAAGGTGGTCTTTTTCCCTTCAGGCGATCCCAACACTATCCACACATACATCAAGATGCCGGCAGGCACCGAATTGCGCACAACCGATTCGGTAGCCAGAAAGGTAGAAGACCGTATTTTTGATGTGCTGGGGAAAAACAATCCCGATATTGAAAGTGTAGTGACCAATGTGGCGGTTAATGCAGGGGAAGATGTCTTTGACCGTACAACACAGGCCAAATTAGCGAAGGTTAGTGTGAACTTTGTGGAGTATCAATATCGTAAGGAACCCCATACAATGAAATATGTAAGCCGCTTCAGGGACAAAGTAGATAATATTCCGGGAGCTGAAATTACGGTCACCGAAGAAGAAATGGGACCGCCCACAGGAAAACCCGTCAATATTGAAGTTTCAGGAGAAGATTTTGAAAAGCTCGTGCCGATTACCAACAAGTTGAAGCGCCACATCAAAAGCCTCAACATTGCAGGGATTGAAGAGCTTAAAACCGATATAGAAACCAACACCCCGGAGCTTACCGTCCAGGTTGACCGGGATAAAGCCAACAAACTGGGGATTAACACTGCCCTTTTGGGATCGACCTTACGAACAGCCCTTAACGGTAAAGAAATCTCCAAAATAAGAAAAGGGGAAGACGAATATGATATACGCCTGCGATTGCAGGAAAAATACAGGGATGACCTTGAATCCCTGATGAACGTAAAACTCATGCTTCCCAGCAAACAGAACGGGTTGAAGAAGATCCCGCTTTCTGCTGTGGCAGATGTCGAATATACCCGAACCTATGGTGGAATAAAAAGAAAAGATCATGAACGGGTTATTACCTTATATTCCAATGTGCTGTCGGGATACAATGCCAATGAAATTGTTACACAGATTGACGAATCGTTAAATCAATTCAGAGAGAATTTACCCAAAGGCTACAATGTTGAATTTACCGGCGAGCAGGAAGATCAGCAGGAAAATGCTCAGTTCCTTTCATCGGCCTTCCTGGTAGCCCTGGTACTTATCGTAATAATTATGGTTGTGCAATTCAACTCATTGATGAAGCCCATGATTATTGCCGTACAAATCTTATTCAGTTTAATCGGCGTTTTACTCGGGTTAAAAATCTTTGGGGTAACTTTCTCCATTATGATGACAGGCATGGGTATCATTGCCGTTGGAGGTATTGTGGTAAAAAATGCGATTATTCTGATAGACTATACCGATCTGCTTATTAAAAACGGTGAGGAACGACAAAAGGCTATCATACAAGGAGGAGCCACAAGGCTGACACCTGTCATCCTCACAGCCGCCTCCACTATATTGGGATTGCTTCCGTTAGCCATAGGCATGAACATTGATTTTGTTTCCCTTTTTACCGAGCTAGAACCAAACATATTTTTCGGTGGCGACAGTGCAGCCTTTTGGAATCCACTGGCATGGACCATAATTTTTGGACTGGCTTTTGCCACATTCCTAACACTTGTGGTGGTTCCCGCTATGTACTCTATCATGGTTAAGCCGGGTAAAACACCCGAGCGAACAGCCGGTAAATAGAACCGTGTTGTCAAATCCGTATATAAAGCCTCCGAATAACCTAATTATTCGGAGGCTTTTTTATTAGAATACAAGATTTTACCATTTTCATTAGTATCGAAACGCAGGTTTTAATATCTTTGGAAAACAATTTAATTATATCGATAATGAATGTGGAACAATCAGGCGATGATATAAGGAAGAAGATACTCCAGGTAATTTCTTTTGCGTCCAATCAATTCCTTCAAACCCCCCACTGGAGGGATAAAATTCAGGAGCTCCTGAAGTATACCGGGGAGGCCGTTGAAGTAAATCGCGTTTATATTTTCAGAAATAGCCACAACGGCTCCAATCAGTTGGTCATGAACCAGTTATACGAGTGGACGGCAAAAAACACTGAATCACAAATCAATAACACGGATTTACAAAATCTCCCTTATAAGGATTTCCCGCAATGGACCAAACACCTCTCCAACAATAAACGCTTTGAAGGGCTGGTAAAAAACCTGAATCAACCTTTAAAAGATTTCCTTGAAGCCCAAAGTATCAAATCTATCCTGGTAATGCCTGTCTTTTTGGAGAACAGGTGGTGGGGCTTTATAGGTTTTGACGATTGTGAAAACGAAAGACAATGGGATGAAGAGACGGTCAATTTGATGGAGGTTATCGCTAATATTGTTGGGGCCGCTATCCATAAAACGATATCGTATGAAGAAATCGAGTTAAGTAAGCAATACTTTGTAACGCTTTTCGATCAAGCCCCTGAAGCCATCACTATTGTAAATCCCGACGGGATTATCGAACAAATCAATGAAGAATTCAAAAGACTCTTTAATTACACCGAAAAGGAGGCCATCGGTAAAAATCTTGACGAACTGGTCTCTACCCCTGATAAGCGGGAAAAAGCCCAGCAGCTTACAAAAGCCGCTGCAAGGGGCGAAAAAGTAAACATAGAAAGCCTTCGAAACACTAAGGATGGCGTTCCGGTTTACGTTTCAATTACCGGAATGCCGATCCAATTCGGGGAAGAACATAAAGGTATTTACGTTATCTATCGCGATATCTCTGAAAAGAAGCTGGCAGAAAAGAATCTGGAAGAAAGCCAGATAAAATTTAAAACCTTGTTTGAGTCTTCCTCCGATGCCATTTTCCTTATGAAGGATGACATCTTTATTGATTGTAATAAAGCGGCCAGAGAGATGTTTAGCGCTAATGAGGAGGACCTTATAGGAGAAACACCACTTAAATATTCTCCAATATACCAGCCCAATGGAGACAAGTCAGAGGACGTGATCAAAGAAAAAATCAATAAGGCACTGGAAGGAGACTCACACTTTTTCGAGTTTACCCATATGAATGGCCATGGGCACTATTTTAATGCTGAAGTAAGTCTCAGTAAGGTAGTTTTAAAAGAAAACACGTTCCTGCAAGCTATTGTCAGAGACATCTCCGAGCGCAAAAAGGCAGAACAGGAACTTATGGAAGCCAAAGACAGGGCTGAAGAGTCCGATCGCCTCAAAACAGCTTTTCTCGCCAGTATGTCACACGAAATCCGCACCCCGATGAATCACATCCTTGGCGGGCTCGATTTGCTCCTGGACCCCGAAATAACCCATGAAGAAAAAGAAGAATTTCATTCGATCATCAAAAAAAGCAGCAATCAACTCCTGAAACTCATTGATGATATTATTGATGTCTCTCAGCTTGACTCCGGACAATTAGAAATCAAAAAAGATACATTTTCCCTTCAAAGTTTTCTTAATGAAATAAATGAAGAGGCCGAAAACCTTAAGACAACCGACCAGGTAGATTTCCAGATAAATACCTCGGCCCATCAGCAAAAATTTGATTACTTGCACACCGATAAGGTGAGACTAAAACAGGTTTTGGTCAGTCTTCTTTCCAATGCATTTAAATTTACTAAAGAAGGAACTGTGGAATTAGGTTATTCCGCAAAAAGCGATGATACGCTGCAGTTTTATGTTTCCGACACAGGAATCGGAATCCCTGAAAAAAGTAAAAAAGTTATTTTCGAACAATTCCGGCAGGTGGATTATGAAAATACCCGCGAATATGAAGGGGCGGGATTAGGATTAACCATTGCCAAGGGAGTTGTGCATCTGCTGGGAGGTGATATTTGGGTGGAATCCGTTGAAGGGAAAGGGTCCACTTTTTACTTTACCATCAAAACGCAAAAACCCGAGCCTCAGGCTAAAAAACCTGAACCGGAAGTAAGTTCATCACCCGCTACTTATGATTGGAAAGAAAAAAATATCCTGATTGTCGAAGATGAAGAAATGAATTATCAATATCTTAAAACCGTCCTGAAGAAAACCCAGGCTAATGTTTTATGGGCCAAGGACGGCGTTGAAGGCGTGGAGATCGCCAGAGAAAATGAATTGCACATGGTTTTAATGGATATACAACTCCCGGAAATGAACGGATATGAAGCCACACGAAAAATCCTGGAGATGAAGCCTCAAATCCCGATAATTGCACAAACAGCTCATGCATTGAAGGAAGAAAAAACCAAATGTTTCGAAGCTGGAGCAGTGGATTACATGGCTAAGCCATTAAACCGAAAAAAACTTTTGGAATTAATTGATAAACATATAATTTAGCAAACAACCTAACCATTAAAATTGCAACCTTTTTCTTAAGACTTTTGTCTGATGGAAAAAGGCTATGAAAATAGCCGATGCTGACGGAGGAAGAACTGTTACAACGATGCCTGAAAAATGACAAGTGGGCATTAGAACAACTATATAAACTATACGCTCCCAAAATGTTTGGGATATGTCTCCGTTATGCTAAAAATCGGATGGAAGCAGAAGATATATTACAGGAAGGCTTTATCAAAGTTTTCAATAATCTTCACTGCTTTCGCAACAAAGGTTCTTTTGAAGGATGGATGCGTCGAACCGTGGTCAACACAGCCATAAACCATTACAAAAAAAATCTTCGGCATGCCCGGGAAATGGACATTGAAGAGGTGGAAGTGGAAAATAACAACGAATTAAAGATCCTTGACAAAATCTCCACAGATGAACTCATGGCCATGATACAACAGTTACCCGAAGGTTATAAAGTGGTTTTCAACCTTAATGTTATTGAGGGATATACCCATAAAATGATTGGACAGATGCTGGGAATCTCTGAAAACACTTCAAAGTCCCAATTGTTAAGAGCCAAAAGGTTACTTAAAGATAAAATAAAGAATTACAAGATAGATGGATCAGAATAGTTTTGAACATAAAATTCAGAAAAAGTTTGAGGGATATCAGCCTAATCCGCCTGCCCATGTATGGCATAATATTCTGTCTGATCTAGAACAACAAAGAAAAGACCGTACGCTCGCCGGGAAATTGCAGCGTAACAGAACTCTGATTGTTACCGTTGCTGCGGGTATAGCCGCTGCCGGTCTTCTTTTGTTTTACCTCTTTAACAATTCGAATACATCCCATAAAAATAACACCTTCCCGGAAAATACCAGAATCACAGAAGATAGCAGTGATAAAAAACCATCCGATCCTGAAAATCACCAAAACCACATTACTACGGATACTAAAACAGTTTTCGATAGCAAAGATTCTTCGAATCGCACCGATAGCAAACCAGGTGGTGAGAATTCGCCGGTAGATACTGTAAAAAAGAAGAATGAGCGAAAAGAACAAAATCCGGGAGGATTACCTCTCGACAGAAACACATACTTAAGAGAAAAAAGCGGTGGCCTTTTAACCTTCCTAAATCCCTGTTCTCTGCAGGATATAATATCCCCTGCACAAATCCCAATTCACAGAAGACTCTCCTTTCCAGATGACAATCGCATAGCCGAAACCCAAAAAAAACATATTTCCAGAAAGTCTTCGAACCTTAACAGGTGGTCATTCGGCCTGTATGCCACACCGGAGATGCTGATGACAAAAACACCGGCTGCCGGAACACATTCCAACTATTCAGCGGATTTTGCTGCTATTTATTCGATAAATGAATTTTTCATTCAATCAGGCATATCCTATCTTTCGGGAAACAGCGACAGAAATATCGAAATAGACTACCTCAAATACGACTTTTTGGGGGCTTACGAAGATGTTTATGAGGTCACTTTTGATAGTACGGAAAATGGAGTGGAGCCCACCTACCATACAAAAACAGTAGAAGTATACGATACCCTCCAAAAACAAACCTCGTCGCGCTTCGAAAATGATTATCGGTATTTAAACCTCCCGGTTCTTATCGGATACGGTCGTCAAATCACCCCCAGCCTCTCCTTGTCGGTGAAAAGCGGTCCCATTATCTCCCTGATGCTGAAAGATAGCAGAAAAATCGGTTTTAATCAACCCAATACAGATATAACAAGCATGGCAGCACCGGAGCCAATGGCAAAAACCAACTGGCAGATTCTCTTTAGCGCAGGAATTGAATACCGTGTTTCCAGTACAATACACTTTGCCCTGGAACCACGAATAAAATATTATTTTGACCCGGTTTATAACCTGGACAATACAATTAATAGGAAAAAACCTTACTCAATTGGAGTAAGAACCGGAGTAGTTGTTGATTTTTGAATGAGTACGAGAGACAACTATTATTAATCTTGAGTTGTCTCTTGGATATTAAGGCATTTTATGAAAACATTTTTACCATTTATATTATTTCTATTCGTAACCTGCTCTTTAACGGGACAAACCAGGAGTACCGATGAGACAAAATCCTACCCGTTGTTTTCGATTAAAAAAGATACCTCTAACGGCAACCCCTTTGTCTTTTATTTCAAAGATAAGTCCGCCGGAAGCATCTCCTCATGGCACTGGGATTTTGGAGACGGCGCATCTTCAGACAAACAATACCCTAAGCATGAATATAACTCCCCTGGAATTTATCAGGTATGCCTTACCATACAAATAAATGAAAACGATACTACCGAATCCGATAAGATTTGTAAAAAAGTACGTGTGGCAGAAAAAGGATATTTCAACCTGGGGGGACATGTTTTTGTCAGTCAGCTTCCTATTGAAAAAGGCTCAGCTTACCTTTACAAATTCGACAGCACCGATAAATTATACCCTGTAGATACTTCCGGTTTCGATACCCTGGGGTATTACTATTTCTACCAGAAAAAAGAGGGAAGATATATTGTAAAGGCTCAGGCTCCTCATGACGAGGAGCAATATGCAAGCTATATGCCCTCATATTATGGAGATGTAGCTCAATGGAAAAATGCGGAAGTAATTGAGTTTGACACGACAATGTGGGAGTATGATATTAACCTTCAAAGAGCATCCTATTCAGCCAGTGGTTTTGGAAAAATCAGAGGAAACATCTCTTATGATACTTTATCCCGGCATGGGTATACCCTTATGGCCGAAAATATTCCTATTTATTTAATCAATGAGGATGGCAGGCATTTGTGTTCTTATTCGAACAAAGACGGGATATTTGAATTTAACAACCTGGCAATAGGCAACTACCACGTCCATGCAGAAGTAACCGGATTAGAGTCTGTTCCTCTTTACCGAACAATTGGAGAAAGTAACAACGATAATACCGGTATTAATCTTTACATCAAAGAGGAAAAAGTTGTAGCCGATATTGCGGAAACTCCTGATAGCATGGAAAAAGAAGTTAGTCAGGTTTTCCCGAACCCGGTGAAAGATAAAGCCCAATTGAAAATTAACCCGAACAAAAAACAGGATATTACTATCGAAGTTTATGACCAACAGGGCCGGTTAGTCAAAAATAACCAAGCCTCAATCGATAATAGCCATAATATCATCACCATCCAGACCGGCAACTTGCCTGCGGGTATATATAATCTCAAAATAACTCCATCACTGGGGACAAGTATTTCGAGAAATTTCTTAAAACAATAGTCCCGGTTTTACTAATTCTTCTTTCTGGTAACAAGGTAAAGGATTGCGAATATCCTCATTGTCTTTCCACGGCATGAGAACTGGAAATTCCATTGAAGAGGAAGAGACAGTCAAACATTTCTTATGAAGTTTGTAAATTTGAAAAATGCCAAAAAAACAATAAAACCATGAAGACAGATATCGAAATTGCAAAAAACACGAAGGTCAGACCCATTGAAGAAATAGCCCAAAACATGGGCATTGATAAAAACCAAGTTATCCCATTCGGGAAAGACAAGGCAAAACTACCCCTATCGCTTATTGATGCAAATAAGGCAAAAAACAGCAACCTCATTCTTGTATCGGCTATTTCCCCAACTCCGGCAGGTGAGGGAAAGACTACAATGTCGATAGGGTTATCGCAGGGTTTAAACCGCATTGGAAAGAAAACCACAGTAGTGTTGCGAGAGCCTTCCCTGGGCCCGGTTTTCGGTATTAAAGGCGGTGCAACAGGCGGAGGCCATTCGCAAGTAATGCCTATGGAAGATATCAACCTCCACTTTACAGGCGATTTTGCAGCGATCGAAAAGGCCCACAACTTGCTGGCAGCGATAATTGACAATGCTATACACCATCGCAAAATTGATCTGGATCCACGTACGGTAGTCTGGAAGCGGGTCATGGACATGAATGACCGCTCTTTACGCCGCACTATCGTAGGACTGGGAGGGCATACAAGTGGGGTGCCCCGCGAAACAGGCTATGACATAACCGCCGCTTCGGAGGTGATGGCCACCCTCTGTCTTGCTGATGATTTAATGGATTTAAAAAAACGTATGGGGAATATTTTTATCGGATATTCCCATAGCAAGGAACCTGTTTATGCCCAAGATCTTAATGCTCATGGAGCTATGGCCGCACTCCTGAAGGATGCCGTAAAACCCAACCTGGTGCAAACCACCGAAAACACACCGGCCATAATCCATGGCGGTCCCTTTGCGAATATCGCCCAGGGTACCAACTCAGTAATCGCCACCCGCATGGGAATGTCATGGTCCGACTATACAGTGACCGAAGCGGGATTCGGTTTTGATCTCGGAGCCGAAAAATTCTTTGATATTAAAGGCGGATACTCAGGCCTCTCACCAAAAGCGGTAGTACTGGTAGCTACAGCGCGGGCCCTGAAGTATCATGGAGGGGCTTCGATTGAGGATATCAACCAACCCAATCCCGAAGCTTTAAAGAAAGGACTCGAAAACCTGGAGAAACATATTGAAAATATGAATGCCTTTAATATTTGTCCGGTTGTAGCTATCAACAAGTTTACCTCTGACACCCAGGAGGAAATTGACCTTATCAAGGGTAAGGCCAAAGAGATGAATGTAGACGCCGTTGAAGCTGACGTATGGGCCGAAGGAGGAAAAGGAGCCGAACAATTGGCCGAAACAGTTGTCAAAGTGGCCGAGCAGTGCACCAGTCGATACACGCCCATGTATGACTGGCAATGGGATGTGCCCACAAAGGTGGAAAGCATAGCCACGAAAATCTATGGCGCCAAAGCCATTGACTACACAACAAAAGCTAAAGCCGATTTGAAAAAAATAAAAAAGCTGGGCCTCGACAAACTACCCGTATGTATAGCCAAAACCCAGAACTCGCTATCAGATAATCCGAAATTACTGGGCCGGCCCAAAGATTTTGTCGTTACGGTCCGGGAAATTGAAATTGCTTCCGGGGCCGGTTTTCTTACACCTATTACAGGTAAAATCATGCGCATGCCGGGCCTCCCCAGCTCTCCGTCGGCAGAGAACATCGATGTGGATGCGGAAGGGAATATCAGCGGATTGTTTTAAAACTTAAAAACAAAGGCGGGGCTTCACAAGAAGTTCCGCTTTTTAGAACCAAATACCCCTACCCCAACAACTTTTTCAGCTTCTCCCGAATATCATCCTCATCAAAAGGTTTAGAGAGAAAATCATTCATCCCGGCGTCGTAACAATCCTTTTCCGTACCCTTCACTTTTTTGGCCGTGCAAGCGATAATGGGCAGGGAAAGTTGCAAGTCATTCCTGATATGACGAGAGGTTTCAAACCCATCCATATCGGGCATCATCAGGTCCATCAACACTACATCATAAGTGTTTTGACTCAGGTATTCCAAAGCTGCTTTTCCGTTTTCAGCGGCGTCATGTTTGATTTCCAGATTTTCCAGGGCTTTGGCGGCTACCAGCCTATTGATTTTGTTGTCTTCAACAATTAAAACCCTGATTCCCGGAAAAGTCTTTTTCTCTTTTTGCTCCATTTCAGCGGTTTGCTGTTTTTCTTCAGAGGGTTCAAAAGGAATACTAAAACGAATCTTCGTTCCTGTTTGGGGCTTCTCTATCTGCAATTTGCCCCCCATCATTTTAATTAATTCACCCGAAATAAAAAGTCCCAAACCGGCTCCCTCATATTGTCGCGTGTTACTTTCATCACCCTGACGAAAAGAGCGCTCCAATTGATTCAGCACTTCGCCGGAAATGCCTATACCATCATCTTCCACCATAAAATCATAATACTGTTTTTTATCCTTTTCCTCGCCAACTTCCCAGGCAATACGAGCTGTGCCGTTTTGATTAAACTTTATAGCATTTTCCAAAAGATTGAGAAGGATACGTTGTAACTTTCCTTCATCACCAACGAGGCTCTCCGGAACACTGGGATCGAGATGTTTTTGAAGCCGCACGCCGTTATTTTCAGCCAAAAAGCTCAGCATAGCAAAAACGTCATCAAGCACCTGCACAGGAATAAAAGCAGCAGTTTGCAGCTCAAGGGTTTCCGCTTCTATCTTTTTAAAATCAATAACATTATCGATCAGGTTGTTGAGCCCCCTGGTAGTATTGTTAAGTTTCGAAACAAGATCTTTTTGATTTTCCGAAAGCCGGGTATTCTGAAACATTTTGACAAGTCCTGAAATGGCATGAACGGGGGTGCGTATTTCATGACTCGTGTTGACTACAAACCGGGTTTTCGATTGGTTGGCTTTTTCCGACTCCTCATAAGCTTGCCGCAGGGATTTATTAGCGTTGATAATATCGGTAATCTCCCGGGCAATAGCCGCCAGTTCTTTTTGGTCATTGTTTAAAGAAATCAGGGAAGTATTCTGGCCAACCCATATCTTCTCCCCGCTTTGAGTAATTATGGGAAACTCCAGGTAAGTGCTCTCTATGTTTTTATCGAGTTGATCACGATAAAACCGGGTCACATTTTCAGAATAGTCAGGATGAACGATATTTTGGATATCTTGCCCTTTTAGTTCGGCTGCACTAAAACCGAAAGTCCCCAGCGCTTTTTGATTCATGTAGAGAAACCGCCCATTCTTATCCAGGCGGTAGATGATATCTGCTGCGGATTCCACAAGGTTTTTATAATCCACTCCCTGTTCCTTATACCAAACATCCTTTTCCCCTCGGTCAATGGCATTTACCACAATTTGGCCCACAAACCGTAAAAGTTTCATTAGATCGTTGGAAAGGCTGACATGCCGTCGCACAAAATCAAAACCGATAAATCCTTTCAATTGATTGCTAAGGATTAGAGGAATAACTGCCAAAGATTTTATGGACTGGCTTTGCAGTAATTCTTTTTCGGCATGGGCTTCTTCGGGCAAATCCGATAATTGTTTAAGATTAATCGCCTCAAACTTTTTAAGTTTACTCACCCACCAGGGAAACGTATCTTTAGGAAGATTTTGCAGATTTTCTATCTCCGGTCTTATATCTTCAGCACACCACTCATGCGTATTACTCATGAGTTCTCCATTCGAATGAAAAAGAAAAATATAGCTACGGTCTGCCTGAGTAAAATGCCCTATTTTAGCTAAAGCATTATCAATACCTTCATTGGTCTTTCCGGGACTCAGATTTATAAATGAATTGCTGATATCAAGTAAAAGGTCTTCAAATTCAAGCCTGTATTCCAGATCGGATAAAATGCGTTGTTTTTCAGTTACATCTCTGAAAGTGCCAACAATCCGCCATGGATTACCTTCTTGGTCTAAAACCTGTTGATGTTTTGACCATACCGAAACCTGGTTCCTTTGAGGAGTCTCTATTTCAAACTCGTGGTCCATTCGGGTATCCCGGCTTAAATCGGTGATAAAAGAATAGGTGCCTCCTTCCGCATTTTGGACTATGAGCCGATCGATAAGATATGGGTTGGCATAAACTTGCTCCCTATCTAACCCAAAAATGGATTCAAAAGCCGGGCTAAGAAAAACAAATTTTTTTTCGTTCAAGTCAAATACAAAAAAGCCATCATCAATTGTATTCACCACCTCCAGTAATCGCTGCTCTCTTTCTTTTAGCTTTTGCTCTGTTTGTATCCTTTTTTTAGTTTCTTTTACCGTCAGATCATGGTCTACACATGATTGAATAGAAATAGCGAATTGATGAACAATTTTAATGAGTTTGTTTTGTTCCTGCTCCTCCCATGCATGTTTCCGGGCATATTGATATAGCTTAAGAAAGCCGATATCTCCCAGGCGATAGATAGTAAACACCCCATGGTAAACGCCTTTTTCGGTGATAATATCCTCAAACCCCGGGGTCAGATACGACACAGATACACTAGCCCTGTTTCCAAGGGTTTTAAGAACAGGATGTTCCTGGCTTAGCTCTTGCTTTGTTCCTTTAAGTTCAGGGAAACTATATACCAGCTTGTATCCGTTTTTAGGCGTTAGTCCTTCAAATATCTCGGGCCGCAACCACACGCTGGCGATATCAATGTTTTTTCGCTCTGCAAGTATTCTTATAAACGAATGGATATTTTCCTTCAGCTCAAAAGAATGACCAATGGAAAGGGCCAACTCATAAAGCAGGGAAATGTCTTGTATTAGTTTTACGTCTTTTGTGTGATTACTCATACGATGTCCCAATTACGAATGATTTGTTAAATAAATCCATGCTTCCAGTAGGGAAGGAGGCAATTTGGCCAATAGTTAAAACACCGAAATTGACAGAATCCGGGTTTCTTTGCGATAACTTCCTATAAACGTTATCCAGTTCCTTATAAAAGGCATCCCCCAAAAGCACACTCCTCGAAAAATCAATCACTGTAATAGAATTTCCAGGATTATCGTCATAATTTAAGACCTCTTCCGTGGCTCTATCGGAAGCTCTTAATAATGAGTGCTCATCGGCAGCCAAAATGTAAACCGCGCTATTTTCAGGCACTTCCCCCACACATACTAACTCATTATTAATAGTCCGCTGAATGGGGCTGCGAAGGATATACTCCACACCCTCTTTATAGACTCCCAGCGGATATTTGAGAGCTGTTTTATGAATATTTGAGGCATTCAAGGAAATTTTAAAATTCTTTAGAGCCTCCTCATAGACCTCATAAGCATTTCGCCAGTTGATGGTTTTGACAATATTTTTCTCTGAACTTGTTATAAGATATGGTCCGTTGAGGATTTCCCATCCATGCCGCACACTTATCATGGTATTCTGATGCGCAAAGCATATAACAGCGGCATCCTGAAAAATACCTGAATTGCTGATAATAACAGGTTTCTGTATGTAATCACTTGTTCCGGCTCCTCCACCTATATATTTGACACTGTTGCCTAATTTACGATAAATCTCCGATAAAAATTCTTTAATATCCTGAGAGAACCCATCAAAAAAAATATTCGCTAAAATATTATCAGAAAGTTCAGCCTCTTTAAACAGAGAATTGACAGGAAGCGGATTTTGTGTCAGATCGTTGAATATTACAGGCTCACAGCTTGAGGGCATAGGAAACACGATAGCTCCAGTGGTTTTATACTGTCCCTTATAGATAAGACCTGGAAAAATACCACCGAAAATATTAATCTTTTTTTCATTAAAAAATTCAATCATTTCATTGACAAAGAAAAGCTCTTCTTCAGCAACTAAAACCAGCATTGTGTCCTGCACATCGCCCGGTCTTTTTGCAAAACTTTTCTCCAATAACTCTATTTCAAGATTTTCCAGATACATTAAATAAAATATAATTAGCCAATAATTATTCTTTTGTTTCGGAGTATAGAACGCATACCCTTATTTGAATATAAAGTTATAGCTTTGAAGGAACAATCACAAATATCAAAAATATATTTCCTACAACAAAATAGTTATTTCTTCGGAATTTTGTTTTTTATCAAATGACGAAAATTATTAATTTTGTTGCATTCAAAGCAAAAGGCTATGATACAATGCATACCCAATCCAACAAGAAAAAACCTCTTCCTTAATATAAAAAGGCGTGATGGCTTTCCCGATATGCAATATTAACCGGAAATACCAGTAAAAAAATCTTTTCGTTTACAAATCCAAATTTTATCAACCAAAAAACCAAAACATGGAGTTACCCTTTTCAGAATCATACAAAATCAAGGTTGTGGAAACCATCCGTAAAAGCACACGACAGGAAAGAGAGCAATGGATAAAAGAGGCAGGTTATAACCTTTTCAACCTAAAAAGCGACCAGGTTTTCATTGATTTACTCACCGATTCGGGGACGGGAGCTATGAGCGACCGACAATGGGCAGAATTAATGAAAGGCGATGAAAGTTACGCCGGAGCCTCGTCTTATTACAAGCTTAAAGCGGCCATTAAGGATATCCTGGGGTTTGAATATTTTTTGCCAACCCACCAGGGACGGGCAGCCGAAAATGTGTTGTTTTCAACACTGATAAAAGAAGGCCATAAAATACCCGGCAAC
The DNA here is from genome assembly GCA_021738485.1 of Bacteroidales bacterium. Lineage (GTDB taxonomy): Bacteria > Bacteroidota > Bacteroidia > Bacteroidales > JAIPAH01 > JAIPAH01. The sequence continues at coordinate 30,781 of JAIPBX010000026.1, forward strand.
GCTCATTTTGATACCACAAAAGGCCATATCGAATTCAGGAAAGCCACAGCCGTTGATTGCACCATTGATGAAGCTTATGTGGTAGAGCAGGAACATCCCTTCAAAGGAAATCTCGATCTTAATAAACTGGAAAAAGTACTCAAAGAAAATGGGGCGGAAAATGTGCCGATGATCATTGTTACCCTCACGTGCAATACTTCCGGCGGGCAACCCGTATCACTTAAAAATATGCGCGAAGTGCGGGCATTAGCTGACACGTACGGCGTTAAAATCGTGTACGATTCGGCCCGGTTTGCCGAGAATGCTTATTTCATCAAGCTAAGAGAAGAAGGTTACGGGGATAGAAGCATCCGCGAAATTGTAAGCGAGATGTTCAGCTATGCGGATGCCATGACCATGAGTTCCAAAAAAGACGCCATTGTCAATATGGGTGGTTTTATTGCTATGAAGGATAAAGAGCTATTTAAGGCAGCTACCACCTATAATATCATGTTTGAAGGCTTTATAACTTACGGCGGCATGTCGGGCAGAGACATGAATGCCCTGGCGCAGGGACTGTATGAAGGTACAGAGTTTGAATATTTGCAGACCCGCATTAAGCAGGTGGAATATCTTGGCGCTAAGCTGGATGAATACGGCATCCGTTATCAACGTCCGGTGGGAGGCCATGCCATATTTGTCGATGCCTTACAGATTTTGCCAAACGTACCCAGAGAACAATTCCCCGCTCAAACGCTGGGAGTGGAACTATACCTTGAAGCCGGAATCAGAGGCGTTGAAATCGGAACTTTACTGGCCGACCGCGACCCGGTTACACGTGAAAACCGTTATCCGGAACTGGAATTTCTGAGGCTGGCCATACCGCGAAGAGTCTACACGAATAATCATATGGATGTAGTAGCTGCCGCTCTTAAGAATGTTTTTGACAGAAAAGACACCATTACCTCGGGCTACAAAATTATTTATGAGGCCCCCATAATGAGACATTTTACCGTGGAGCTGGAAAAAGTGTAGTTTCGGTGACCCTGTTGGGAATTAGTGAAGCAATTACTTATCCGAATAGTGTCCGTAGGTTTGAATTACATTGATATGACCCAACTCTTCCTTAATTTCGTATATAAGCCTGTGCTTGCCGGTAATTCTGCGTGACCACAACCCGGCAAAATCATGCTTTA
>JAIPBX010000121.1 GCA_021738485.1 Bacteroidales bacterium
CTCCAGCGGCAAAGAGGTCTTTTCACTGGCAATTATACTGGAAGAAATGAAGTATTATTTTCCCCGGTTTGATTATTCGATATTAGGGACGGATATTTCCACGCCTATGCTTGAACAAGCCGCAAAAGCCGTTTATCACCAAAAAAATATCAGCGACATCCCTTTAAAACTAAGGAAAAGATATTTGTTGCGGCATAAAAATCCTAAAGAGCCTTATGTGCGCATTGTTCCGTTATTAAGAAAAAAAGCAACCTTTAAATATTTGAATTTGATGAGCCCTCAGTACGGGATTGAGAAAAATTATGATATCATATTTTTCAGAAATGTCTTGATATATTTTAATAAAGAAAACCAGCAAAAGGTGCTTCAGCGTGTTGCAGACCATCTGGCTACAGGAGGGTATCTGTTTATCGGGCATTCGGAGAACATCCTCGGTTTTCAGCTTCCACTGATAAAACGGGGCTCGAATATTTTTCAAAAAACAAACCCAAAAAAATTATGAGCAATACAGAGCCATATAAGATATTGATTGTGGATGATAGCCAGGCCAGCCTGGATATGATAAAAAGTATTCTGAATGAAGAGGATTTGCGTATAGCCACTGCCACAAGCGGACAGGCTGCACTGAAAAAAGCTAAAGCTAATCCCTTCGACCTTGTACTTCTTGATATTTTGATGCCCGGTATGGATGGCTTTCAAGTGATACGGGAGCTTAAGCAAAATAAAAACACAAAGGATGTGCCGGTTATTTTTATCACGGCCAAGCATGATGAAAAGAGCATAACCGCAGGATTCGAAGAAGGGGCGATGGATTATGTGACCAAACCCTTTAAAAATGCGGAGCTGAAAGCCCGAATAAGGAATCATCTTGAGTTAAAAAGGTATAAGGAGAACCTGGAACAGGCTAAAATTCAGGCCGAGGAAAGCTCTAAAGTGAAAAGTGAGTTTTTGGCTAATATGAGCCATGAAATCCGTACCCCCATTTCGGGGATTCTGGGAGTGGTAGATTTGTTGAAATCTTCTTCCCTGGACGATTCTCAAAAAAATTATGTCAGCATTATTGAATCGAGTACGGACCTTCTGCTTACGATTATTAATGATATCCTGGATTTGTCAAAGATAGAGGCCGGCAAGATGACGCTGGAGGAGATTCCTTTTGATATCAGAAAGAATCTCAACGATGTTGTAGCACTATTCAAGATGAAAGCAAAGGAAAAAAATCTTTATCTTAATCTTAATGTCGATGATAAAGTGCCGAAAGTACTGGTAGGCGATCCTGTAAGAATCAAACAGGTTTTTATGAATCTTATTTCTAATGCCCTAAAATTTACCGATGAAGGGGGCGTTACTGTCAACGTCTCGGAGCAGGAGGCCACGAAAGAAAGTTTTAAACTCTATGCCGAGGTGGTGGATACGGGGATAGGCATCGATAAAGAATCACGCGAGAAGCTCTTCAAAGCTTTCTCGCAAGCGGATGTCTCAACCACTCGAAAGCATGGAGGTACCGGCCTGGGACTGGCTATATCCCGTAATCTGACCATAATGATGAATGGCTACCTGGGCGTGGATAGTGAAGAGGGGAAAGGATCCAGGTTTTATTTTGTAATTTCCCTCACTAAAGGTGAACCTGAGCAAATACAAAAACAACCCCAAAGAGAGGAAGAACAAAAATTTACCGAAGGGCAGTTCGATATCCTTTTGGTTGAGGATAATGCCATTAATCAAAAAGTGTCCAAGATGCTGCTGAAACAATTAAAGCAAAATGTAGAGCTGGCAGAAAACGGAAGGGTGGCTGTGGATAAAATCAAAGAAAAACCTTACGATATTGTCTTTATGGATATTCATATGCCATTGATGGATGGCTACGAGGCTACCGAAAAAATCAGGGAAACTGAGAAAGAGAAAAACAGAGCACCTTCTTTTATTGTGGCTGTCACCGCTAATGCTATCCCGGAAGATAAAGAGAAATGCTTTAATGTGGGCATGAACGATTATGTAACCAAACCTTTCAAGAAAGAGAATCTAATAAGTATTTTCAATAAACTGACAGAAAAAGGCACAAAAAATGGATAAAAAACTCACAGATGAACAACTGTTAGAAGCACTGCAGGCGAGGCTCGGGGAATTTCAAAATGCTGTGAAGGAAAAGCATGATCTTCAGGAGCAGTTATCGGAACTCAACAAGAAGCTGGATGAAGCGGAAGCTTTCAAAAGTCACTTTATTGCACGGATATCTAACGAGATTATAAATCCTTTTACCTCTGTCACTACTATCGCTGATAGTATATTAAAATCCGGAACAAAGGATTGGGATGAGCTTTACCAGATGGTAGAGCATATTTATAATGAAGCTTTTTTTCTCGATTTCCAGCTAAGGAATCTTTTTACAGCAGCAAAAATCGAATCAGGAGAAATTGATAGAGAGGTTGTCACCACTTACCCCTCGGAATTGATTCAGGCCAGCATCGACAGCTTTGCAAAGCAGGCGGAGAAAAAAGGGTTAAAAATAAATAGTGAGATTCATATCAAAGAAGGGGAGGCCTTTAAAACCGATTCGGAGAAACTGAAGCTTATCATGAAAAACCTGGTTTCCAATGCTGTAAAATATTCTGCAAAAGAGTCTGAGATTGACCTGCAAGCAGGTATTGACAAGCAGGGTTTTTATTTTACAATTGAAAATGAAGGAGAAATTATTCCCGTAGAGCAGCGGGAAGGGATTTTTGACCGTTTCCGGCAACTTGATACGCGTATTCATTCACTGAATCCGGGAAGTGGCATTGGACTTTCGATTTGTAAAGAGCTTACTGATATCCTATATGGTAACATTTCAGCATCGGAAGGTAAGAGAGGGATGCGATTTAGTATTGTGATTCCTGAATCGGAGGACCCCAGCGAAGGTTTTGACCAATCAGGGGACGAATTATTTTTTGATGACGAGAACACAACCGGGGAGATATTGTAAATGCATTCAGCCTTGAAATATTACTTGTATCCTTCAACCATTAAAGTTTCCCCGCAGCCTATGGAAATTCATACAATCCTGGGTTCTTGTGTCGCCGTGTGTCTCTATGATACTGTAAAAAATACAGGGGGTATGAATCATTTTATGTTACCCTTCTGGAACGGGAGGGGGTTGGCTTCTCCAAAATATGGAAATATAGCCTTACAACGATTAATTGAACAAATGTTATCTCTCGGCACAAAGAAAACAAACCTGGTAGCTAAAGTGTTTGGCGGGGGTAATGTATTAGAATCCATGGGGCCAAACCAAAATATGGGCCAGCGGAATATTTCCGTGGCTTTTCAAATGTTGGAGGAGTATGCTATTCCCGTAGCAGCAAATAGTATTGGTGGAGAGCTGGGACGCAAAATAATTTTTGAAACCCATTCCGGCAAGGTGCGCCAGCGATATATTAACAGGCTTAAGATGCGCGAGATGCCGGTACCTGAAATGCGAAAGAAATAGTAACGAATGGAGAAACAACGTAAAGTACTGATAGTCGACGATTCGAAATATATTAGAGAATATCTCTCGGACTTATTTTTGTCAGATGGGCGTTTTCAACTTCTCACGCCGGCAGCCGATCCCTATCAGGCGGCTAAAATTATCGGAGAGGAAGCTCCGGACGCGATTGCCCTTGATATTGAGATGCCCCGGATGAGTGGCCTGACTTTTTTGAAAAAGATTATGCGCCAGCATCCCATTCCCGTGGTGATTATCACCCAACTCGATGTAAATCAGATTCAAATGTCGCTGGAGGCACTTAATGCCGGAGCTATTGATGTGGTAGCCAAAAAGGATATCAAACCTGAAAATGAAACAGGGAGACAAGATTTACTGAATAAAATGTGGGCGGCAGCAAATTCCCGTATCAGTAGATTCTATCCGGGGAAACATAGCGGGGGGCGTGAGGAGCGGACGGCTCCTCGTATTCAGGGTGAATACAATTCGGATACTATTGTTATGATGGGAGCTTCCTCAGGCGGAACAGCTATCATCTCCAAAATACTAAATAGACTTCCCGCTGAAATCCCCGGTATGATAATAGTGCAGCATATCCCCGAGCATATGTCTTATCTGTTTGCCAAACAGCTAAATGCTCAAACTCCTTTTTATGTCAAAGAGGCGGAAAACGGCGATAGAGTGGTGAAAAGCAAGGTGCTGGTTGCGCCGGGGAATAACCACATTGAGCTGCAAAAAGACAAACAAGGGTATTATTGCCGCATAACTCATGGCCCGCCCATCAATCATGTGAGGCCTTCGGTCGACAAGCTCTTTTTTTCTGCCCTGCCTTATAATACTAATAAAATGTATGCCTTTTTGCTTTCAGGTATGGGGCGCGACGGAGCTCAGGGTCTGTTAAAACTCCGTCAAAAAGAAGCTTATACCGTGGCCCAGGATGAAAATTCGAGTGTCATTTTTGGGATGCCTAAAGTGGCCATGGATTTGGGAGCAGCAAAAGCGATTATGAATATCGATGAGATGGTGGCCTTGTTAAAATCAGTTAAAGCAGGTTGATTGGTGTGTTTGTTTTATGGATGTAATCACCTAAAAAAAGGGAGCTAACACCCGATTAACTCACGTCAGCCCCCTTTTAATCACTTATAAAACTCTAAACTTTAATGACTTACTACAAACTTCTTAGTTATTTGCTCATTCCCGGTTTGCAGTTTTAGCAGATATTGGCCTGCCGGTAAATCGCGAACCGTCGTGTACATCTGATAATGCCCCTTGGAAAATTTCTTGTTTGCCAGTGTTTTGATTGTTCTGCCCATCATATCTTTTACTTCTAAAATAGCATTGGAAGTTTCCTCCATATAGAAATTGATATTCAACCGCTCTTTTGCGGGTACAGGATATAACTGAATTCCTTCCTCGGTAGCTTCATTGTTCTCTACCTGGGTTTGAAAGCCGGGTTCATACTGAATAGTTACGCACCATTCGTTCAACGTTCCCTCGTCACTATAACCATCGTCCGACACCTGGAATATCCAATCGCCGGCCATAGTTAGTCCGTCATGGACGCTTAAGGGTTCTTCCGGCTGATAGTGTCCTGTGAAAGGTGCGGAACCGTTCTCGATATTTTGATCAGCCTCATCATCAAAGATAGTGTTGATATAACCGTCTCCGCTTCCGCCATTGCCCAGACTTAAGGCTACGGGATCTTCCGCCGGACCTTCCATAATAAGGTCCAGGTCACCGTCATAAGAATGCTCCAGATGTACTTTCACATCAACATCCAATACTGTTCCTGATTGGGTGATTTCAATAGTATCGTGGGTGGTTTCATTATCATTGATAGGTTTGGGTAAAGTGTTAGAGCACTGATCGGCAAAGTAAATTTCGTCGACTAAATAAGAGAACGTTTCATCCGGAGCTTCAGTGCCGGGCGGGTTGATTCCTCTACCTCCACTGGGAAGAGTAGCTACAAAATCATCGTCTTCTCCCTGTACGGCAAAATAATACTCTACTTCCGTACCCATGCTTTGCCCGGGAATAAGGAAAGTAAGGGTGTCTTCATTGGTCTCAACAGGATTTAAATATTGATAATCCCCACCATCTACGCTGTAATAAAGTCGCGGGGCATCCTCCCCGGAGTCATAAGTATGACTGCTGTCGGTAACTAATACGGCTTCACGCCCTCCGGTTTCAGGGCCTGAAACAATAGGCTCATGCTGAAGGTTTACGAAATAATCCATGGCAAACGTCGTAATCCCCGCTATACCAGCACGCGTGAGCTTTTCAAAGTATTCCATATTAAGGATATCCATATTATCATCTACAGTGTGATAATATTCGTTGAAATCATCCATATCCTCAATAAGTAATATTGCTGGGTAGCCTTCCTCCCAAAAGTTGGCATGATCAGAAGCAGTGCTTGAGATATAATTGGGCTCGATGTCGGGGGTGTACACGTCCAATACATCCACAAAATCGTTGGTAAATTCATTGGAAAGGGTGTTAGTAGAAATAGAGCATTTGAAATCTCCCTGGGATTCCCAGGCGATCATATCCATGTTGATTACCCCTTTGATATCATCTCCGTTGGATGCTGCCTCTTCGGCGTAGTATTCACTCCCTACAAGGCCTAGCTCCTCTTCATCCCAAAGAGCAAAGATGATGGTATATTTGGTGTCATATTCCGCCAGAACCCGTGCAGCTTCCAACGTACCCACTGTTCCGCTGGCGTTGTCGTCAGCTCCTGGAGCTACCGCTCCGGAAGGCATATCGTCGTAATGCCCGCAAATGATATATTGTTGTTCGGGGTATTCTGTGCCGGTTTTTTCGGCTATGACGTTCTGGCCGTCATCCTCAAACTCGTGAAAGTACGGTTCATAACCATACTCCTCCAAACGTTCGTAAATCCATTGAGCCGCCATTTGATTTCCTTCCTGATCGGCATGTCGCGTTTGTATGGTGTATTCCTCTCCGTCGATGATAGCAGGTACATTTCCCGTGAGCGGTTCTTCGAGATCAGTGATGGTGGTTTCTGTAGTCTCACTAACAATGTCTTCCACAAGCGGACTGAAAGCCACCTGGGCGTTTATCGAGAAGCTTACGAAAACAAGTAAGCTTAGTATTAAAAAAGTAGTTTTCATTTGTTTTATCATAGTCTTGCTTTTGAATTTAATGTATAGACAGCTATTCTGATGATTTTGATGCATATTTATAAAAAATATACAGAAAATCGGGATAAAGATAGTTTATCTTTGTTAAATGCTATTTTTTAAATATTCATATTTGAACTATAAATCCAGTATAAACTAAATTAAAACCTGTTATGAGAAAAGTTACAATCTTGATTCTGGCAATCATCGCGCCTGTGACACAGCTATTGGCCGTTGACTTTGATGAGCATTTTAAAAATAAAACCATGCGATTTGATTACCATCATACAGGGAATGCCGATGAAGAGCATTTCGCTTTTGATGAGATAGTGTCAGACGGTAGCTGGGCTGGTCCCACTTCCCAACTGATTGATACCCTTCGCCTGGGGAAGTATTTCTTTGAGATAAAGGACCCGGGAACGGGAAAATTGCTTTATTCCCGCGGCTACTCCAGTATCTATGGCGAGTGGGAAACCACACCCGATGCCAAAAAGAACTGGGGCGTCTATCATGAATCGCTGCGCTTTCCATGGCCTAAGCACCCGGTTGATGTAATCATTTATAAACGAAATGAAAACCATAACTTCAAGCCGGTCTACAATTATCATATCAAAACAGACCATTACCGGGTTAATCCGGAAAGCCGGGAGGACTACTTTGAATCATTTCCGGTGGTAGAAAACGGAGCTCCTCACGAAAAAGTGGATATTGTTATTCTTTCCGAAGG
>JAIPBX010000122.1 GCA_021738485.1 Bacteroidales bacterium
GGCAGTTTACCGCAGTATGGTATTATCATTTTTTTGATAAAAAAGCAACTTTTATGGGCTTCTTCGATTACTGGCGCGAAGATCGCGATTTGAATTCCGACGGCGACAAAGCCCGGTATGTATTGTTGACGGAGCCTCAGCTTTGGTATAATGCCACTGAAAACTTATCTATCGGAACCGAGATTGAACTCAGCAACAATTTCATTGCCGAAGACTTTAAGGTGATGCCCACGGCAGCAATGAAGTGGAACTTTTAAACGAATATTGGGTGAAGGGGGTTTAACGCTATATCGGCACAGTTCTTTGTTCAGTGTTCCTTGTTCCTTGTTCTTTGTTCCGGGTTGGGATTAGTCTTTTGCGCTAAAGAGCATCATTTATTTCCATTTAAAATCACCTTTTTCTACCTGATTTCAGAACTCTTGCCTACTTATTAAAATCAATTTTTTTAGGTTAGGGGAACAAAATCATTTGACGAATTCCTGTTGCAATAAATTGGTTGTTAATATACTCATCTAGGACAGTACTTACAGTGAAAATGGCAATGAAAAAAATATTATCGGAGCGCACACCTGAATTATTCGGGCAGGCAGCGCCTTTTATTTTCTGGGTTTATCATTTTGCTGATTTACGGACAGATTCTACTTAAACCGGTTAACCAGGTAATAAGCTGCAAAACCCACCAGCGGGGTTAAAAACAAGCCCTGCAAAACTACCAGCAAACCATAACGCTTCATTTTCTCACCAACAGTAACCAAAAGTAGCGACAACAGACAATACAGTATCAGTAATATATCCATTATCATATGGCGTAATCAATTTTCCGTACATCCCCTCATCCATTCAACCATTCATCCATTCATCCATTCATCCATTCATCCATTCATCCATTCAACCATTCATCCATTCATCCATCCATTTTTTTAAACCCCGCCGGCAGCACAAACCACCGGCGGACTAAGAAAGTGGCCGAAATAACGAGCTTAATCCTCCATCTCGTTTTTTAACTTCTTGCGGTAATCGTAATATTTCTTCCCGCCGTAAGCTGCGCCCATAGCTACCAGCATGGCTATGCCACCGCCGATAGGGGCGGATTCAGCCGATTGATTGGTGTCGCTGCCATGTGCAGTAGGTGGAGCAGGAACATTCTGTCCAAGAGAAATCAAAGGCAGAATCGTTATTAATAATGCCGCTATTATGTTTGTTATCTTTTTCATAGTTCTAAAGTTTTTAGTTTTTGAATTAATGAATGATGACTTTTTCAGTGGCTACACCTTCCTCGGCTTGTATGCGCACGATAAAGGCTCCTGTTTGATCAACAGAAATGGCTTTATCGCCTGATTTATACAACTCCTTACGGATCAATTGGCCTAAGGTATTGTAAACGCTGATATCAGCATTGGTCAGTTCTTCACCGGTATTCACAAAAATCCGGTGATTATGCAAATAAATGCTAACACCTTCCAGCTCATCGCTTTGCTCATCGATGCCAATAGCGGACTTAAAATTCAGCATGAAACGGTTTACGTCATCTTCTGTTGTAGCAGTAAACGTGTAACTATCGGTTTCATCCAGGTTCATCGTTTTTTCTGTTTTCAGGTCGGTAAGCGATATATCCACATCGTTTTCAAAGCTGTCCAGGTTTTTCCATTCCAGCGTGATTTCGCCATCGTTAGTAACCGAGAATCCCAGCGGGATTTCCGTATCATTGATATCTTCCGGGATGCGATTGGTTGAAACATACTCATCGTTATCACAGAGGGAATACAAATAAGGGGTACCTTCCATACCACCGAGGAAATGGATATCATACGCCTCATCGTAGTCAACGGTCGCCCCCGCTTTCATTTGAAGCCACGTTTCCACATATTTGTCGCCCTGGCTGGCTTTAAGGGTCAACAGATTGTTTACCTCTGATTTATAAAATGATGTAGAATTGTGTTCTCTATCCGCTTTGGGGATAGTAATGCTGTTTGAACCATCTGTTGTAGCCTGAACAAAAAAGCCCTGGTGAGCGGGTATATACTGATTGGCGCCCCCATCACTGATATCGGTATAGCTACCTCCGGGATTCATGATTTTGGCGCCGGAGGCAAAGTCTGTAATATTCCAGTCGGCGCTTTCCGTCCAATGCAAAGCCGAGGGGAAAGGATTCCCTAACAAGTGCCATCCGTTTCCATCCGCATTAACCGATAGGTTACTATGAGTAATATCCGAATTGTTAAGGGTTCCGGTAAAATTTTTCGTGGCGGTTGATGCATAGGAAACCAGGTAGCCGGTACCGGGAACCATATCGGAAGGATTACCCTGTTTGTGGTTCATCCAGGTATAGGAACTTTCGCTCCAGCCGTATACGTCATCATTGGTTCCCGGGTCGAAATCAGCATTATTATTTATAGTGAAAGAACCTATCGGTGGAGAAAGTAAATGCCATCCATTGGAAGCATCTGTATAACCTTCAATATATCGTTCTACTGTAGCATCGCCCGAAATGGTTCCATTTATAATTAATGAACCGGTGCCGGAAGAAGATGAATTAATACTCAATGTTCCAGAATTGCTTAAGTCACTGTTTACAGTTAATGCATCACCAGCAGAAACTGTTAATACAGCAGCCGGTTCTATGGTAAGCTTGCCAGATAATGCAGGTGAGGACGGATCATTGCTGATGGCAGGATCATTGCTAACATCCGGTATGATCACATTGTTTGTAGAACCGGTCGTGCTGTTTTCGCTCCAGTTACCTGCCGTTCCCCAGTCTGTTGATTTGGCGCTTCCCAGCCATACATGGGCGGGCGTTTCTCCTTCCATCCTCAGGAATGGATAGCTGCTGTTCACATCCTGGTTCATGGCCCAAACATCTCCCGATAAAGTGAAATCCCATCCGGCATCCAGGAAGGTGGTGGCGCGTTGCATTTCGGCAGTGGTTTTGCCAGTACCTCCATCGCTACTACCTTGCCCGGAGGTTTCCGTGTCCCAGAAGGAGTTGTTGATATCAGCCCCTGAACTATTTCCAACCAGTCCGCCTATGTCAGTATCAGTTCCACTAACCAAACCTGTAGCATAGCATTTTTCGATAGTGCCGTATAAAGTGTACCCCACGAGTCCGCCGATACTTGCGTATCCACTGACAGATGCAGTTGAGTACGAATTCGAAATCGTGCCACCGTTATTATATCCTATGATACCACCTACATAATTTCCCCCAGAACCATCGTGTTCGCCGTGAACAGAACCTGTAGTGTAGGAATAAGACACTGTGCATCCAGTTCCGTGCCAACCTACAAGACCACCTACGCTGTTCAGTCCAGTTATATCCACATTGGTCACGCCAACGTTGGTGATCGTGGCGCCGCCGTTTGCGTCGTCTGTATCGCTGAACAAGGCAACCTCATCATCGGATGGGCGGTTAATGTACAGGTTGTCGATCGTATATCCGTCGCCGTCGTATGAACCGGTGAAATCTTGAGAAGAAAATCCGATCGGCGTCCAGCCTTTTCCATCATCCCAGCTTGGTGTCGTCCAGGCATTGATATCGGCGGTTTGTATATAACTATTACTCCAGTGGGTATCATTTTCCGTAATCCAAACAAGATTGGGCAAACTAGCAATTTGATAAGGCGAACCACTTGGTGCTTCCGAGTATGCCCCTGTCCATTGCACAGTAGGATAGCCATTGAAAGTTATACTGCTGGACATAGCCCATACATCATCACTTCCGTTAGCTGTTTCGTTGATAAAATCCCAGCCGGCATTAGTAAAAGTACTCTGGGTTTGCATCTCCGCTGTGCTTTTTCCTGTTCCTCCAGCGCTGCTGCCTTACCCGGAAGTTTCCGTGTCCCAGAATGAGTCGTTGACTGTGCCGCTGCCAGCCCCCACCAGCCCGCCGACCACGGAGCTGCCGCTCACAGCGCCTGTGCTGTAGCACTTGCTTATTAAACCATGGTTTCGCCCCACCAGCCCGCCGACATAGGATTCTCCGCTCACAGCACCTTTGTTGTAGGAATTCCTGATTGTAGCGTTGCTTTCGTTTTGCCCCACCAGCCCGCCGACATAGTAGGTGCTTTCGGTCACATTGGCTGTGCTGTAGGAATTGCTTATTCTACTCGTGGAGTAGTTATTCCCCGCCAGCCCGCCGACACAAAAGTTGCCGCTCACAGTGCCTGTGCTGTAGCACTTGCTGGTTATTGTACTAGAGTTTCGCCCCACTAGCCCGCCGGTATAGTCATTACCGGTGAAGTTCACACCAGTTACACCAAGATTTTCAATTGTGGCGCCATTGGGATAACCGAACAGACCGATATAATCGATAGAAGGGCGGTCAATATAGAGACCGTCAATGTTGTACCCATCGCCCTCATAGGAGCCGGTAAATTTGGTTGTTGAATTCCCGATAGGCGAGAATCCTTTCTGGTCTTCCGTATCCCAGTCTCCACTTCCATCCCCATCCCAGTCCACCTGGGTCTCGTCGGAATTGAATGAGATATCGGTGGTTTGCTCATAATTGGCACTCCAGTCGGCATTAGAATTTTGTGAGAGATAGATAAGATTTTCTTTGCTTGTAATTTCAAGCTTACCATCACCGTCACTGTCGGTTGGTTCTGTTCCCTGTGCCATAACTGATCCTGTGCTCATCAGCAACAGGGCTAAAAGAGTAAAGATTTGTTTTTTTATCATAACTGCTGTATTTAGGTTGTTCAATAAATGGGGTTAGCATTTATATGGTTTATTTCTTAAAGTGGAATTTTCACGCGGCAATATACAATGAAATATTGTTATTAACAATTTTTTTATTTGTTTTTTATAACTTTCAGTGTTACTTAGCTTTAAAGATCTGAATTATGGCGTATTTACGCAGTTAAAAAAAATATTTTTCGTACATTGAATTCCGGGAAGATCATTTTTCAAAATAAGGAGGTTTAAGGCTGTATTTTCGTCTCATGATTATGTTTACTTATGGGATAAAACATTTTTGCAGTTGACAACATCATTCTTAGCTACCAAATTAGCATAACTGATGATTCATTCATCCATTCATCCATCCATCCATCCATTCATTCATTCAGTTTAAGCTAGAGCTGGCAGTTAGCAAATTTTTTTTAAGATCAGCTGTACTTTTTACCAACTTACAGATAATCGTGGTTGAAACGCCTGCTATTATTCCTCCATAGTAACCGTTCGCAGCACAAAACCCATAACAACGGTACCCACAACGCCTAACCCGATAACTATCCAGGAGGTTAGTTTATCCGGGATAAGAAAATAGGTCGACAGGAAAATCATCGTCCACATCATCGAAATGGAATAAATCTTTGATTTGAGGGTCATGCCTTTATACTTCCTGAAGTTTGTAATATACGGGCCCACGTACTTGTTATTGAGGAGTTTGTTATAGAGTTTCTCTGAACTACGGGCATACAAAAAGGCTGTAATTAAAAGAAAGACAGTCGTTGGAAGTCCCGGGATAAAAATTCCAAGAACCCCAACAGAAAGTGAAACAGTGCCTAATACTATAAAAAGAAATTTTACCATTCTTTGCTCAGTTCTTGCCTTATATTCCCATGATGCATCAGGGAGTCCATTCTTCTTAACTGGTTTCCCATAAAAAGGAGTGGGGGTCATTTTTTGTTCAAAGCTCTTGCCTTCCTCAGGGTAATTAATTCAATTAAGGCTCCCAATCCAGTGCCGGCAGCATATCGCAGGAAATCTATCCACAAAAAGCCTGTTCCGATAAGCCACTTTCCCGCCTGCGTTTCCCGGATAGTGGTCAGAATCCAATAATCGGCCAGTTGACTAATCTCTACCAGGCAGGAAAATCCAAACGCGATAATCAGCTTTTTCCATATTGCCATACTGGGGAAAAGAAACCCAAAGACGGCATAGGCTGCCAGGGCCCACGCCGCATCCCCCAGGTGCGGCTGCAGCCAGCCGGCATAAAACTCAGGCGCTAAGCGCGATGATATTCCCAGGGAAGCGGCCACCACAATCAGTATGATGTACATCCTTCGCCTCTTGCTCATAAAGAAAAACCTATTGGTTATGCTCGTGTAAAATAAAAATTCATAGCCAATCCTGCAAACGGTCCACTAGGCTCCCTGCCTTTGCCATTTAGCTCTATACTGAAAACCGAATATCATTTGCAAAAGGCCTGTCGCAAAATACAGGGGCTGCAAAAAACTCATGTAACCAATCATGGATACCTGTACGATAATCCATCCCATCATTATGACTCCGAAAATAAAGCCAATTCCTCCGGCGTAAATACGTTTTTTCATCGTGAAGAAAAAACCCCCGATATTTCCCATCCCGTTCACGACAAAGAGAATAATTCCGGGAATCAGGAAAGTACTGAAAGGAGTGCCTATAAGCCATTCGAGCTTCATGGCCACATTACCTCCCGAAGGATCCGACATCAACCCTATTCCACCCGCAAGGGCACTTAACCCATTAAAAAGCTGCACAACAGCAAGAGTTGTTGCTGCCCGCTGTAGGCTTTTTCTCTTCATATATCCAAATTTTAGTTTATTAATCCGGATGTAAAGCTACCAAAGCCGGTGCTATTTTCAAATTATTTTGGCTCTATTCTAATAGATGTTAAAGTAAATAATTAACTTTTGACAAAATAAACCTTCATTGCGCAATCTAAAAAATGCCTGAAAGGCATTCAGGTAAAAGCACAGGGTGAAGCGCAGCGGAACCCTGTGATAGAATGAGCATCGTTCTGACAAAAGCTCTGAAAGAGCGTTGCGTAATTTCCTACAACCTTACCCCTTCGCATTATCCAAATCGATTGTATGTGTCGGGCTTTCAGCCCTCTGAATATATGTTTTTCCATATACACAGGGTTCCATTTCATTTCACCCTGTGCTTTTATGGATCAGGGCTTCGCCCTTATTATACTTTCATAGCATCTTAAATAACATTGACAGTTGAAATTTTCAAATCAACCGATATTTAGAATAGAACAATTATTTTTTTTATCCCTAATTCCCGCTGCGCCTCAGTATGTTCTTTCAAAGAAAAAGCCACGAATGCACGAATATTTAATCATGAATCCGTGGCTTACCTATTATAACCACCTTTTTAACGAAAACAAGGTGTTTTCTATGATCCGAGCGTAGCTACCATTAC
>JAIPBX010000123.1 GCA_021738485.1 Bacteroidales bacterium
CTCAATGTCTCCTTTTACTTTTGCCATATCATTGAAATATTTATAAGTTAATGATCTTTTTAAAATCTCGTTGTCGACGAAATTAAGTATTTTTAAATTTTCGTTAATTCCATATTCTATTTAAATAACGTGTTTGCTCCTAATTTATATAAAGTATAAATTAACCCAAAACCTTTTACTTTGACAAAAAGAACCTTTCATTTTCTCTTATTCCGGCTGCGTTATAATTCTTCAAATCAATATAAGTTTCAGGTTATTCTTTATGATGCTCATGAAACTTTTTCACCCGGTATTCCAAATCGTCAAACTGGTCGCGCTGCACCAGGGATACACAGGCTCTAAGCCCCTCGGAGCGGTCACTACCCGTAATATCCAATGAAATGGCGCTGATGCCGTAATACACGAGTTTCTCTATTAATACATGGCCCTCAAATCCGGGATAAGAAATCGTAAAATAGAAACCGTCTGCAATAGGCTGGTCTTCGTCTTTATCATAGACGATTTGGAAACCATGGTCTATGAATATCCTTTTCATGATTTTCGCTTTCTCTCCGTACTCCCTGGCTACTTCTATGAAATTGTATTCTCCGTCATTCACTGCTTTAAGCAGAGCAGCCAGTCCATGTTGCGGGGAATGCGCCGTTCCGGCACTAAGCGGGTATATAGTGCCGAAAACCATGGCATGCCCGAAATACCCGGAAGCATAATACCTTTTTAAATCCGGGCATTGTTTATTGAACAGGGCATCGGAAATAATAAACATTCCCAGGCGCTGGCCGGCATAATTGAAAGATTTTGAGCTGGAGATCAGGAGGATGTAATTTTCGGTATAATGTGCCACTGTATCCTGATAAGGAGGCTCTCCCGGGACAGACATGTCTTTGCGAAAATCCATGGCAAAATAAGCCAGGTCTTCGATAACAACCACTCCATACTTATCAGCCAGTTCGCCGATAATCTTCAGCTCTTTGGGCGTAAAACATATCCAGGAAGGGTTGTTAGGATTGGAATAAATGATGGTGGAAATATTCCCCTTTGCCAGACGCTCTTCCAGCTTGTCTTTGAGTTTGTCGCCCCGATAATTATATACGTCGAAACGATCGTAAGGGATGCCGAGCACCTGGCACTGCATTTTTTGTACGGGAAAGCCCGGATCAATAAAAAGTACCGTGTCTTTTTCTTTGTCCATGCGGGTAGTCGTCAGAAAGGAAGCAAAACCGCCCTGCATTGATCCCACGGTAGGAAGACAGCTCTCGGGCGAAACATTAATATTCATGAAGTTTTTTGCAAAGCGGGAGATTTCTTTTTTAAGGGAAGGAATGCCTTGTATGTCGGGATAAATAGAGGCGACACCGTTTTTGAGTGCTTCAGTTTCGGCGTCAATAGCTATTTTTGGAGCCGGCAATCCGGGTATCCCCATCTCCATACGAATAAATTTCTGACCTGTTTCTTTTTCAATATCATCCACCAGCTTTTTGATTTCTCGTATAGAAGCTTTACCTACATTAGTAATCCGGTTTTCTTTGATCTTTTCTTCAACTACTGCAGGATTTATGGGTGTATCATTTTTCATAATTAAAGGATCTTTTGTTATTTGAATAACGAATTAATGCTCAAAATTAAGAAAAAACTTTCTTTTTACCCAACTGGCTGGCAACGGCAAGAAAGACACCCAGCATAATGCTTAGCAGGGCGGCAAATAACACCTGCCAATCCACCGGTAATATGAAAGTAACCGTGTGGGCGGGAATCCAGAAAATGGGTATGGTTTTTTTAAAGACGAAGTTGTACTGTACGTCCCAGTTAAGTTCCCGGAATATCTTTCTCAGCGGCAGAGGCCGGAAAAGACCGCGCACGGTACCTCCGTTATTTGAAATGTGGGTGTCGGTAATTTTATGAAACGTCATCATTACAGGTGCATACATGAGGTTCATAGCGACACTTACTGCAAAAGCCACGCCCACTTTATTTACAGTGAGCGGACCGGCAAGGTATTTCCGGGCACCCTCCAATCCGAGTGTCTGTTCCAGGAATACGGGTGTTCCGGTATAAAAAATCATAAAAGCCAGCTTAATGGTTAGCCCGATAAAACCCCAGACCAATGCTCGGGGAAGAATTCCAAACCCCGGTTCGGTGAAGTTCCCGGTTTTAATTCTCAGACCTATTATTTCCCCAAGGGTTGCCAGAACCGCAAACTTTATAAAGCCCATAATCATGGGATAGGAGTGATTGAAGGCTTTGTAAGCATCTAATGCATTTTCGGACCAGAAAAAAGGACTGAAAATGATTCCAATGGCGATGATAAAAAGAAGATCTTTGGTTTTCATTCTAATTCAAAATTATTTAGAATCGGTGTAAATTAATTAGCGTTGTTTTTATTTGGATGCAAATGTAAAAGTTTTCCGGAAAGGCCGTTTATGAGTTACCAGGTTTTGATTGGTTGGATGGATGAATGATTGGATGGTAGTTATGACCTGTCTTAAGGTTGATTTTTGGAGATTGAAGAAAGATTGAAAGAAGATTGAAAGAAGATTGAAAGAAGATTGAAAAGGAAGATTGAAGGGAGATTGAAGGGAGATTGAAAGAAAGATTGAAGGGAGATTGAAAGAAAGATTGAAGGGAGATTGAAAGAAAGATTGAAGGGAGATTGAAAAGGAAGATTGAAGGGAGATGAGACGTTTTAAAATCAATCTACATCAATCTACATCAATCTAATTCAATCTATATCAATCTACATCAATCTAATTCAATCTACATCAATCTTAAAATCAATCTTTTACCAACCCATTCTAAAAAAAGCAGCAGCTGTCAATCGCACAATATGATTGCCACTTTGAGCCGCTGCTTCTTTAAAATATTGCCAACTGCCACTTTGCCAACTGCCAACTTCTTCTCCCAACTGGTTCTTTTCTTCTATTTCAGCAACTCGGCCATTTTAGTGCCGATGTCGGCCGGAGAATCAGCGACGGTAACGCCGCTTTCCCTTAGGATTTTTTTCTTGGCTTCGGCTGTATCAGCTTTTCCACCGACAATGGCCCCGGCGTGCCCCATGCGTCGACCTTTGGGAGCTGTAGCTCCGGCAATAAAGCTCACCACCGGCTTAGTTCCATGTTCCTTGATCCATTCAGCGGCTTCGGCTTCCATGCTTCCGCCGATCTCGCCGATCATGACGATACCTTCTGTCTCGGGGTCCTCCATAAACATTTTTACGGCTTCCTGCGTGCTGGTACCGATAATCGGGTCGCCCCCGATACCGATTGCCGTAGATTGTCCCAGTCCAAGCTTGGTTAGCTGGTCCACGGCTTCGTAGGTCAGGGTGCCTGAACGGGAAACAATACCCACTTTTCCTTTTTGGTGGATGAAGCCTGGCATAATTCCCACCTTGGTATTGTCAGGGGTAATGATGCCCGGACAGTTCGGTCCGATAAGATGGGTCGAACGGCGGCTAAGATACTCCTTAACGGTTATCATGTCTTTGGTGGGGATACCCTCAGTGATGCAGACCGTGACTTTGATGCCGGCATCGGCGGCTTCCATTATGGCATCCGCAGCAAACGGCGGCGGGACAAATATTACCGAAACGTCTGCTCCGGTTTCTTTTACGGCATCACCCACAGTATTGAAGACGGGTTTTTCCAAATGGGTTTCTCCACCTTTGCCGGGGGTGACACCACCAACGACCTGGGTGCCGTATTCAATCATCTGGCGGGCGTGGAAAGTTCCTTCGCTGCCTGTAAAGCCCTGAATCAGAACTTTTGAATTTTTATTGACAAGTACGCTCATACAAATTTATATTTTTCAATACCTAATTTTTGCCAAATATAGGGGGTTTTTATTTTTTTATAAAATTTTGTTATTGGTTTCTTGTGAGGGGTATATAAATCAATGATTCTGAAAGGGGAGGGGATGAGTGGTTGAATGAGGTAACGATTGACCTTCCGGCTTTTTGCGCTGATTAGGCGGGAAGGGAAAGGTGGAAGGTCTTGGGGGAGCTGGGGTTGAATGAATGGCTGTATGATTGATTGGATGAATGGATGAATGTGTTTAAGTGCGTAGGTGTTTATGTGTTTAAGCGGGTAATTGGGCAACAAATGACCAAATGTTTTCAAATTAATAAAAACCAAAAACCAATCACCAAACAACATAAACATTTGAATTTGCAACCTCGGCACCAAAGGATGGAATACCTTGATAAAGGGTGAAATACATACTACACTATCTATTTCCTGTTTAAAAATATATCCGGTTGAGGCAGTATTGATAATTACTAATTTTGTAAATCTAAAATATAAAAGCCATGAGCAGTCACTCGGCATTACAATATACGGTAAAAGATGATACGATATGTGCTTTGGCCACACCTTCGGGTGCCGGAGCTATTGCCGTAATACGTGTGTCCGGGCCCCAGACCTACGGGATTATGGAAAAGATTTTCCGGCCGGCGGGGAAAACCTCTCTTTCTGAGGCTAAGACGCACACGCTGCGCTATGGAAGCATATTAAAAGATAACGGCGAGGTATTGGATGAAGTGCTGGTAGGTGTTTTCCGAAAGCCGTACTCATACACAGGGGAAGATGCCGTGGAAATCAGTTGCCATGGTTCGGTGTATGTCCAGCAGAAACTGCTGGAGCTTTTGATGGAAAAGGGGGCCCGCCTGGCACAGCCCGGCGAATTTACCATGCGGGCTTTTTCTAATGGCAAGATGGACCTTTCGCAGGCTGAGGCGGTCAATGATTTGATTTCCGCTCATTCTAAAACGTCCCATGAGCTGGCACTTAACCAGATGCGGGGTGGATATTCCAGCCGCATCAGGGATTTGAGAGAAAAGCTGCTGAATTTCGCTTCACTCATTGAACTTGAACTTGATTTTTCGGAGGAAGACGTTGAATTTGCCAACCGCGATGAATTGAAAGAGCTTTTGACAAAACTCAAAACAGAGCTCAACGATTTGATTCAGTCCTTTTCAGTAGGGAATGTCATCAAGCAAGGCATTCCGGTAACCATCATCGGCGAGACGAACGTCGGCAAATCCACGTTGCTAAACGCCCTGCTGAATGAGGAAAAAGCCATAGTATCGGAAGTGCCTGGTACGACGCGCGATGTGGTGGAAGATTCCATTATCATCGACGGTATCACCTTCCGCTTTATCGATACGGCGGGTCTTCGTGAGACCACCAATAAGGTGGAGACTATCGGGATTGAGCGCACTTACGAGAAAATCAACCAGGCTAGGGTGGTGCTTTACATGTTTGATATCTCCCAAACCTCCTGCGAAGAGGTGCAGGAGCGCCTGAAAGATTTCGAAGAGCATATCCGCGACAATAACAAGAAGTTTATCATTATCGGCAACAAAACCGACCAGTTGGAGGAGACCCCCAGGTCATTCAGTAAGATGGTCGAGTTGGATTGTGTTTTTGTTTCCGCCAAACGCAAGGAAAATATCAAACTGGTGGTGGAGCATCTGCTGAAGGCTGTGGACACCGAAAAGCTGGAAGACAGCACGGTGGTTTCCAATGCCCGCCATTACGACGAGCTTACCAAAGCCCTCGAAGCTGTTGAAAGTATTGAAAAAGGCTTCGAGCAGGGCATCCCCTCCGATTTGATCTCCATCGATATTCGCACCGCCCTTCACCACCTCGGCGAAATTACAGGTGAAATCACCACAGATGAGATACTTGGGAATATTTTTTCGAAGTTTTGCATCGGGAAATAAAGCTTTTGAAACGTATATCGCAAGATATTTATCAGAGGCAATTAGATAAAGAACTAAGGCTCACAGACAACGGAATGGATTTTGACGGAAACTTAGAATTTGAAGACTATGACTAACCAGGGGAACAAAAAAAACAACGCGCTAAACGAACTTCTTAATGAAATCACGCCTAAAGAGCAGCGTAGGATGGACAAACGCATGCAGCTTGCAATGAAAATAGATGAAGCCCGACAAGCCAAAAGATGGAACAGGCAAGACCTGGCGAATGCACTGGGTAAACAGAAATCAGTTATTACAAAATGGCTAAGCGGCACTCACAGTTTTACTATTCAACTGAAAAGAATGGAGTTGCTCGATGTAAAACTTAATCAACCTGAACAGCCATTGCCGGATAATATGACCTTCAATTTCAATTTGAATATCACGTATAAATTGAATGAAGTGAAAGAGTTAGCTAATATTATAACATCCATTAGTGTATTAAGCGAAGACTATAAAATACAACTGGGAGGCATCAAATCAAACTGCGTGATATTTATCAAAGACCTGGCAAGTTATGTAGATGAGAATAAAAATAGTAGTTTGCCAGATGAGTTGATAACATCTCTCAATTCCATCGCCATTTCCACCACAAGGGGTATAATGTTTTCGGAATTTCGTGGAACATTTCTTCATGATGCCGTGCTGCCACTTCTCAACCCAAGCAACGTCATGAAGGAGAAGGAGTAATAACTTTTGCTGTTGGTTTAATTTCTCAAACTATTAATCTGTTTTGATTGCCCACATTCCTTCTGGAGTTCTTCAATCCCTTTTGCCAGTCTTATTTGTACCTTAGATGAGAACAGCCGCTTAAACCGTTAGTCATGTAAGGCAGGCTTTTTATTTTTCCGTCTCTTCACTAACATCCTGATATATGGCTGTCCCTTAAGCCACATTGAAGGCTTTTGCCAAAAATTCAAAAAAATCGGTTGAGAAATCAATGATTTATCAACAATTACAAAAAATGACAAATTCCTTATCTTTGTAAAAAATCGTCAGTACATTACACGATGAGACTCAGTAATCAGGAAATCACAATCATTAAGCAATTAGCCAGGAGGGTATTTGGTAAGGACACTCATGTATACCTTTTTGGGTCCAGGACTTCTGATGATTCCCGGGGTGGAGATATTGATTTACTGATAACCCATAAAGACCAGCAAAAACTGACCTTCAGCGCTAAAAAAGAATTCCTGGCTGAACTGAAAACAAGAAGAGGCGATCAAAAAATCGATGTAGTCCTCGATACCCAAACAACCCAATCAAAGAAAAATTTTTACCAATCCATCTCTCAACAA
>JAIPBX010000124.1 GCA_021738485.1 Bacteroidales bacterium
GGGCAGATAATTAAAATTAAATTCCCGCAAAGGTGTAAACAAACTTCCCTGAAGGAAAGAAACATCTTTCAGAGGTACCACCGGCTCCGGATTGGTCGAGAAATTATATCCTATGCCTCCTTCATATTTTTTAGTGATATCGCGTTTGATGTCAATATTGCTATGCGAAATCTCAGAATAAGCATAAGAGAAGTTGAAGTTTTCTATATCCAAGGGGCTGGGTTGCCCGCCACCTCCTCCTACACGTTCTTTACGAACATTCATAAAATTAATATTCTTCCGCACGGTCAAATCCTGTGAGCGGTCCAACAGAGAATCCTTTCCCTGATCATTCAATTGAGAAAGGTCATCCTTCAATTTTATATCAGGGTCCATAGGATTATATTCAGGCGTTCTCCTTGATTCCGAATAATCGAAATGCATAGGGATACGCACACCGCTCTCCTCGGGGAAAAACTCACCCAGTTCCAGATTCGTAGCAAAATCTATCTGAGTGACACTTTCCTTTTGCCTTTCATTCACCTTTTCTTCTATACTTCCAAAACCGGGTGTACTATGACTTCCGGCCATAACCACATTCCCCAAATCAGCGAGGTTAGCTTTTATTCGCGTCTTAGCTGCCCAACCCGACTTTTCATCGAAATCAGAAAGCCGTAATTCGTTTACCCATATCTCAGCACATTTAGGCTTCCCGTCATCGTCGTCTTCAATCCCCGTTTTCTTAGGATTTCTCACTCCTATCATAATGGTCTTCACATCAGAAAGGCTGGGGACACCTTTCACTGTAATCTTGTTCTTGCCGTCATAAGTCACAAAAGGCATGCTATTAGTAAGCTGGCTATTATTATTGTTGCGGGCTTCTTTGCGCTTCAGCTTGGCATCCACGAGCTTTTGGAAAGGCAAGTCGATGCGGTTTGATTCGGGCCATATATCTTCCTTTGAACCGGTCCCCCAATCGGTAAACTCCAACGGCACTTCGTACTCATAATAATTTTCTTTAAAATCGGAACCCAATCTGACAAAAACCGATAAATCACCGGTATTGTAGTTATCCTCGATATTTGATTTCTCAGCATGGACAAACATCTTCAACTTTTTATATTGCCGGAAATCAAAATCGGTTGTCTTATAAGCTGCACGAGCAAAACCGTCTTCGAGGTTACAAACATCCAGCACCATGGATTGCTCATTCATCTGGTTAACGTTGGTTGTCCCCACATTTCTTTCCCGGTCGATACCCGGAGGCAACACATAAGGAATCGGGTTACGCTGGCCGTTTTCTTCAATATTGACGGCAGTGATATCAAAAGACGACTCATCTTCCTGAACGACATACTCCCCATCTTCCAGCATAGCCTGATCGAATTTTCGCCATTCCCCCCGTACAAGTTCCAAAGTAGCAAAACGAAGCACAACGGGTTCTGAAAAGTCTTTCATAAACATCCTCATAAAACGGATAGATTTAAATCCCTGGATATTCCCCACCACTTTATCAGGGTCCCTGACGGGAATTTTGAATTGATACCAGGTAATAGAATCGCGTTGTCCATTGGGTAATTCCACCGTAGGCGTATGCTTATCAGTGATGTAATTTTTTCCCACTTCCATTTCCCCGGGCTTTAAATTTATTTGATACTGATAATACCTTTCATTTTCGCTAAGGGTATTGTCATTGTTAATATCTTCCCCATCAGGATTTCGTGTGGCTACGGTAGGATACGATTCATCACTCATCTCATCGGTCGGGGAGTTCCCTTCCACCCCGTTATATTCTTTATACCGTTTGAGGACACTACTATATTCGGGGTTCTGGTCATAATCGGAGCCCCTGAAATAATGATAATCATCTGCCGAAGGGTCAGCCAGGGCTTGCTGATAGGCCTCGGAATTCACCCCGTATTCATTTGCAATCTGTTGTAAGTAAGTGCTATCAAAATAGGCTTCTTCATCGGCATTGCGCAGTCCATCATAACCTACATCCTGATAGGGGCGGGCGGCATTATCATTATCGAACTCATTGACCATCGCTTGTAAAGCAGGCACCCTGCCCCAGATGGTCGTATCAACATTTTGAACTTGTTCGGATGTCGGCAAACCATGTTCAAAACTCTTCCGGCCATCTCTCAGGATATCTTCTGAGACATCTCCGAGATTGAAATAAATCTTACCGCCCTGGGTGTTGATCGGCTCCTTGGGGTCATTCTCCCCATCCGGATCAGCAAACGGATCCATCACCCAAAACTCGATATATTCCACATTGGTGGCTTCGAAATCCGAGCTCTCGATTTTTCGCATCATACCGCCCCAACGGGAATCGGGCTGCTTCAGCGAGCCATCTTCATTAATCCCTTCCGATAAGCCGGGTTCTCCTTCAACATCATAGTTATAAGGCCCTCTCTCGGAAGGATAATAGGCCACATTCAACACCGGGAGATTCATTTGTTGATTGTTTGGTGGGTCAACATTCGGAAATACTTCGTTTTCTTTAACAAAACGAACATAATGGGATGATAGTTCCTGGTTATCCACGTTTGGGGGACGCAAAGAACCCGAATTTTCATAGAATAAGGGGTCAATCACATACCATGCCGTTTGAGCCCTGTTATAACTATAAGCCCTACCTGTACCCGGAGCGGCTTCCGGGAACATACTTGAACCGGTCTGTTTTTGCGGTGTAGAAGCCAAGTGCCATCGTCCGATATTTTTTAAATCTATACTTGACTTACTCCCTTCAAAATCATCAATATAGGAAACACCGGCATCTCCCACGGCTCTTGAGTGACCTGGTATAAAATGGGCAAATTCACCACTTACCTGGATATTAGACTCTTCTTTTGTATCTATGAAAGGTAGCTTGTCCACCATTTTGGTCAAAAAGCGGGACTTTGTCTCATAATCAAAGTTGATACCCCATATTGTATTGGAAATAGGTTCGTCGCCAAAGTTGGTTTTTTGTGTTAAGGGTCTCTCATGCAGGTTCATAACAGTGGCCCCGAGATTCAAGTCGGGATTAACTTTATAATCCACGTGCATTCCCATCATTCTTTGCTTTTGCACACTAAATTGACTTGTACTTTCGAGGGAAATGTTGATCGGAGTGCCCGAATTTAAAATACCTTCATTGATGATTTTGACACGTCCCAGGGTATAGTCCACGGTGTAGTCCACATTCTCGGTAAGCTCCACACCCCCTGCTGTAACTTTAACAGAGCCTTTAGGTACATTCAGGGCCTCGAGGTTAATTTCGGATCCCGACTCCGATTTATAGCGCCCTTCTATAATAAATTTGTTTTTACTGGGATACTGCTGAGCACCCACCTTTGTCATGCTATACAAAGAATCATAAGCATATTTATCCGCCAACTCTTGCTGGTTAAACTGTTGGCGCAGATAATTTCCAAACGGCTCCAGCACGGGAAAATAAATGCGGCCATTGGAAGACTCGATCGTCCCGCCTTGCGTCGCCGCATTGTCGAGAAAATCGAACACTCCGTCTTTGGGTGGATTATTCTGAGGGCCGAGATTATCAAGATTCAATACCTGGAGTAAAGGGACGCCGTTCACATCTTCCGGTCCTTCGTTTAAATAGCCGGTGGGTACTCCGCTTTCATTGCCTGAGTAAAGGATATTGAGCATAAAATCTTCCTTATTCACCTGGTAAGCACCTATGGAATAGACGTTTTTCATCATCAAATCCCACATGGGAATATCGGTATTCACATTAGTGCTCTTCAAAAGCTTTACAATCAGTGCATTCGGTGAAGAGATGCCCTCGTCGGAAAACTCACCGACCTGGTATACTTTATCATCGCCAATGACTTTATACTGAAAAGCTACAGCCAAGACTTGGTCGGAATTAAGCGTTGTATTAAGAGATATGAAACCAAGTTTGTCATTCACCTTATACTGGGAAGGGTCTAACTTAGTAGCATTCTGCACTTTTTCATAATCCTTCCCTGAAGAAAAACCCATTGAGTGGGATTCCAGGTAATTGGAAACGGTATTGATGTCTCTCATCTTATTTGTATCGGCCTCCATCAACAAATTATTGGCATCATTGGCGGGGTAAGTCGCTCCGGCAACAGGTTCAACGTTCTTATTATTAAAACGCTTGGCTTCTCCCAAATCCGATAAGGCAACTATGTTCCGGTTATTTTCACGAGCGGGCCCGACCGTCGTACGCCATACCTCAATTTTCGTAATCTCCACATTCGATTTTACAATAGGCAGCTCTTCAAGGGCTTCGTTGAAATGGTTTCTAAAATAATGACCCAGGAAAAAGTGTTTGTCTTTCTCATAATCATCCGCCTTCAATTGAAACTCTCTCGTTTGAGCACCTCCTTGTACGGTAATATTTTTCTGTTCACTCTTCTTCTCGGAAAAAACCGTGGTAACTGTGGCCCTGCCGAATTTCATTTTTGTTTTAATCCCGAAAAGGCTCTGGCTCCCATCTATCAATGTGCTATTCAACGGTAAGGAAACGTCACCGGCTTCAATCAGTTTGAGAATCTCATCCTCCTTACCTTCGTATTTTAACTTGAGCTCATTTTCGAAATTAAAAGTAGCTTCCGTATTATAATTGGTATTGAACTGAATTTTGTCACCAATTTTCGCCATCACATTCATCTGGATTTCCTCATTAAAATCAAAATTGGTGGTTCTACGTCTTCTGACATCCAGGCTGGGGTCTTCCCGTTTATTGGAGACCACTCCAAAATCAATTTTTGCAGAGCCCTGTGGTCGTATGTCGATGGTGTTGCCCCCGAAAATTTGCTCAAATGCTTTACTTTCCACCTCCAGTTGCGGGAAGTCGCCTTGATTCTGTCCGATTGATGAGGCCCGGGAACGCTCAAGCCAATAAGATTCGAGCATTTTATCCATCTTGTATTTCTGAAACTCGGAAAAAGACATGGTAGAGGGGCGCCGATAATCCAATGAACCGACTTTATCTTTAAAAATATACCGATCGGTTTCAGGATCATATTCTATTTCTGTGCGAATATTTGATGGATCACGCAAAAACAAGGGGCTTTCATATTCTTCCTCATAATGAAATCCATCTTCATCCTCAAACTCTAAAGGTAAGTTTATGGTATCTCCCTCATTGCCGCTATCGGGCAAGCTCTCAACATCATTCTGTGGATTTGCCTTCACGCTAACAAAAGCCATGCTGCTTAAAAGCAGCACCATAAGAGAAGTTCCTAATATAAATTGTAAAAAGTTTATGGATAATTTTCTCAATTGGTTATTGTTTTTTGCCTTTTATCACAAAATCTTTAAAGCCTCCTTAATTAGCTCATCGACGGCCAATTTGTCCCCGTTTTTACGGCCAATAATCTTATCTAACGCTTTATTGGCACGTGCCTTGTCAAAACCTAACATTACCAGTCCTGATAACGCTTCCTCTTTGTTTAAATTGTGTGCTTGGGCCATTTTATCCGAATCCTTAAAGGCTTTCTCCACTTTGTCCTTCAGTTCCATAACAATACGTTGAGCGGCTTTGGCCCCAATCCCTTTGATAGTTTGAAGGGTCTTATCATCTTCGTTAGCAATAGCTTTATAAATTTCCTGGGGATGAAGCGACGAAAGCATTACTATGGCCGTATTCATACCCACGCGACTAACGCTGATGAGATGACGAAACAATGTCCGTTCTTCCTCGTCAATAAAGCCAAATATTTCGATACCCACAGGATTGGTGGCTTCCACTTTAAAAGCGACATGGGTCAGTAATTTAATATTGGTTTGATTTTCAAGTTTTGAGTAAGTATTCAATGAAATACTCAACCCGTAACCAATACCATTTACATCAATAACCACAAAAGCCGGATTCTTTTCTACGATTTTACCTTCTATATAATTGAACATGAGCCAATAATGTGTGATGAAGCCTGCAAAAATACAATATTTTAAGGATGAATAACATTCTGATGGGCTTTTACGCGGCAAAACTTACAACTCAGCTTAAAAAAGTCTTTCGGATATCTTCCCTGGGGATTATTAAGACTCAATAAATATAAATATACATGGATTTGTCAATTAAATATATTACCTTTGTAGGAGACCAACAACACTAAAACAACAAAATCTAAATTATGGACACTTCACTAAAAAAGGACGCACTTGATTATCATGCTAAAGGACGTCCGGGGAAAATAGAGGTAATCCCTACGAAACCTTACACTACTCAGCGGGATTTGTCATTAGCTTATACACCGGGAGTGGCAGATCCCTGCAAAGCCATAGATCAAGACCGCGAAAAAGTCTTTGATTACACGGCGAAAGGCAATCTTGTAGCAGTCATCTCGGACGGCACCGCTGTTCTGGGACTCGGGAATATCGGGCCGGAAGCCAGTAAACCGGTAATGGAAGGAAAAGGACTTCTCTTTAAAGTGTTTTCAGATATTGATGTTTTCGATATTGAAACGGACACAAGTGACATCGAACAATTTGTCGAAACAGTGGTAAATATCGCCCCAACTTTCGGCGGTATCAATCTTGAAGATATCAAGGCTCCTGAATGTTTCGAGATTGAGGACAGGATCAAAGAGCGTACAGACATTCCGGTAATGCATGATGACCAGCATGGTACGGCAATAATTACTGCCGCAGGTTTGCTCAATGCATTGGAGATTAACGGTAAAAAAATTGAAGATCTGAAAGTCGTAGTCAATGGAGCAGGAGCTTCAGCAATTTCATGCACAAAACTTTATGTAGCTCTGGGGGTACGACCCGAAAATATCATTATGCTCGATAGTAAGGGAGTACTCCGCGAGGACCGTACCGACTTGAATAAATACAAGCAAAAGTATACTACCAAACGCGATCTTAATACCCTGGAAGAGGCGTTGAAAGATGCCGACATGTTCCTCGGTCTTTCAGTAGGCGGAGTAGTTAAGCC
>JAIPBX010000125.1 GCA_021738485.1 Bacteroidales bacterium
AGCCCTTTCTTTCAGGTTTATAGCCGGGCCGCCGCTTCAGTTATTTGTCTTTATCTTTGATAGAGCAGCCTATAGCCTTGGTGTTTTTCACAGGCACTTCTTCCCCTGCCAGTAAGGCATCGACGGCATCTTCCACATAGGTTTGCTCAACAAGCTCCGCATTTTTGTAATTATCGTCGATAGCCCCGATATATTTTACAATGTAATCGCTGCTTTGCTTATCGAGCACGAAAACATGAGGTGTTTTTGTAGCTCCGTATTTCGGGTAAATCGTTTGCTCCTCATCCAGAAGATAAGGAAATGTATAATTCTCCTTTTTGGCCCGCTTCTTCATATTCTCAAAGGAATCTTCAGGAACCAATTCCGGGTCGTTCGGGCTGATAGCTATTACAGGAAATCCCTTTGGGTCATATTTCTTATCGAGCTGCTTGATACGCTCCTCATATTTTTGCGCATAGGGACAGTGGTTGCAGGTGAAAATGACAATAAATCCTTTCGCATTTTCATAATCGCTGAGCGAGACGTAACTCCCGTCGATGTTTTTAAGCTTAAAATCGGTCGCTTCGTCACCGACTTCATATCCTCCTGCGATTCCCGCAGTTACTGTTGCCAAAAAAAGTGTGAGTGTGATTAATGCTGTTTTCATAGTTTTATCTTTTTATTTGATTTTCAACAATTTGTTTCAACTCATGATATTCGAAGGTTTTTTCGTAAAAAGCCCTGTTATCCCGGTTATAAATAAAAGTTGCCGGCAAAGCACCGCTCCATTTTTCGCTCACTTTACCAATCCATGCATCGCTGTTTGCATCATCCAGCACAATGACCTGTGCCCGAATATTATTCTCTTTGATATAGGGCTTTAACCGTGAATCGATTTGCGAAGGAAAATCCATACTTACCAAAAGCAATTTAAAAGGCTTTTCTTCATATTCCTTTCTCAGCTTCTGAAAAGCCGGCATTTCTTCAACACAGGGCTTGCACCATGTGGCCCAGAAATTCACCACATAGGTCGTATCGGTCTTTTTGTGCAAGTAGGGTTTCAGGCCATCAAAATCCGTTACCTTCAGCTCCTGGGCAAATCCCGCCATTGCAAAACTTATTACGAATAAACCGACTACTACTGCTCGTTTCATATTGCAGTCAACCTGCAAACAAGTGTTTTGTTGAAAGTTTAAATTTTTTTAACAACAAAAGGGATTTTACATGATGCTGCAAAATCCCTTTTGCTGAAAATCCCCATCAGGAATAAAATCTGTCTTAATCGAATTCGCGGGTATTGATGAGTTTTCCATTCTCATTCCACATCTTCCACTTGCCGGACTTTTTTCCATCCTCGTAGTGCATCTCGAACCGTTTCGTTCCATTTTCATCCCAGATATACCAGGTACTGTCTTTTTTATCATCATCATAAAAAGCCAGCCCAGTTTTCGTCCCTTGCTTGTTCCAGGTAATCCACTTGCCGGACTTTTTCCCGTTTCTGAAGCTTCGCACCTCTTTCTTTTGGCTATTCCTGAAATAAAGGGTTACCTCCCCGTCTTTCCTGCCATCCTTTACCGTCATAATGATACGTAGATTACCATTTTCAAAATACTCTTTATGCTTTCCTGTGTAGAGCATATCGTTTTTGTAGTATAGGCCGTCTTTTTCGGTTAGTTGCTTTTGACTCAAAGCTGTGACCGAAATAAAAATAATTATGGATAGAATATATATCTTCTTCATCCCTGGTTTCTTTTATTGATTTATGAACAAATTTACTAAATATTTACCGTTAAAACTTGTGGCTAATGCCTAAACTAAAGGACAGGCCGGGAGCTTTTCGTGAATATATTTGATCTTCAGCCCGAAACGATTGATAGACGCTTTGCTTGTATTGATTCAAAACATTTGAAGCTTTGAGACTAAGGGAAGTGTTGTTATTCTCCCCAAAACTTTTTTTCAAACTGAGATTCAAACTGTGGAAGGGTTCTATATAAATATCAGGGAACAGTCCCGCTCCAACAATAGTGAGCGTCTCGCCTTTCACATTATAAAACGCCCCGGCTTCCAGGCCTGTTTCAACATTTCCATACGAAATACCCGCATTGATAACGTACGGTGACTGCCCTGCCATTTGCCGGGTATCATCAATAGTCTGCCCCTCCTTTTCATACGTCTTCCGCGAATCATATTCGGTTTGGGTCATATCAATCACCGACTCCACCAAAGTAAGATTCCCATTCAGGCGGAAGTGACTCAATGATTCAGCGATAAAACCCAGGTTCTTTCTGAATTCCACCTCCAGGCCATATAATTCCCCATCGCCCACATTCCGGGGCTGGTATTCGGTACTGGTTTGCTGTTCGGGAATTCTGACCAATTCTATCGGGTCGTCAAATTGTTTGTAAAAGGCACTCACCGAAAATAACTGGCCTCTATCCATAAATAGTTCCCACCGCAAATCGAAATTATTAATCCGGGTTTCGGTCAGTTGTCCATCCCAGTTTGAGTAAGTGAACAAACTTCCGTTAAAAATCCGGTTGGTTATGGGGTCGAGAATCTGGGCAAAAGAGAGTTCTTTAAAAGAAGGACGTGCAATGGTGCGGGTGTAAGAAGCTCTCAGGTTTTGCTTCTCGTTAAGGGCATAAATCAAATTCACCGATGGGAAAAAGTCGAGCGATTCCAGTACCTTTTCGTTATCCAGATTCCGGCCATTTTGGGTGTCTCCGCTCGCATATTGCTGGTCGCGCCCGGTGTGGCGCTGTACGTAGTTCTCAGCCCTCACTCCAAGGATTGTTTTTAATCCGCCAAAAAGTTCCATTTCATTGGATACATAAAATGCCGAATTGTTTACGTTCGATTGATAAGCATTTGGGTTCGGATCGTTGTTCCCCGATTGGTAGTAGATACTATTGGGGCGGTTGGGATAAATATTCTCACCATCGAGCACCGTAGAAGGATCGGGGTTGGTCCAGCCCTGCGTGCTGAAAAATTGAATATCGAAAAACAGTATCTCATAATCCCTTTGCTTAAAGGTATGACTGGCACCAAATTTTAGCTCAGCCTCTCTGCCTTGAAATTCGTATTTTTTTGTCGCATCCATTTTTGCCACTGCGCTCCATTCATTCAACGAGCGCCAGATGCGGGTGGGGTTACCACCCGCCCCTGCTACAAACAGCGTATCAACAGGCGTGAGGGTAAAAGCTGTCTTTCTGATATCCGGGTCGTTTGATATGGAGAGCGTCGGCGAAAGACGCCAATCGATTTTCCAGCCCGAATCCTTGTAAAGATGAGTGCCCTGGAGCATCAGATTTGACAGGGAGCGCTGGTTGTATTCCAGGTTATCGGATTTTGCCAAATAACCCGACTGGCCAACCGCCTGACCGTCGTTATCAATCGTAAACTGACCGGCGGTGCTGGTTCCGCTTTGCAGGTGCATGGCAGTAAGGCGGATTTTAGAAAGGTTCGTTTTATAAGCCACTCCGCCCAATAATCCTACCAGGGCATTTTGTTCGCCCATTTGCCCGTAACGTTTCGTGGCATAACGCATCTCATATTTCTTCGGGTCAATATATCTTTGATATTCACCAAAACGGATATCATCATAAAATTCATAATCCAGCTTGTAGGAAAGGGAGAAAATATATCCAAGTTTGCGTTCCTGACCATTATCGTCGGCCGCAAGGTCAAGCTGGTTACCCATGGTCAGGCCTGCACTCAGATCCATCAAGCTCGTTTGGTTTTTTGCCCCCAGCTCGGGATTAAATTCATTCACAAAATCTCTGACCTCCGTTTCCGAGGCTCCACTGACCGGGCTGGGGATATTTTGCTGTTCGGCCGCATCGGGGAGAGCCCGTGTGCCGTCATCAAAACCTAAAAAGTCCGTATTTCCGCCATCATAAGAAAGATAATCCGGATTAAGATGCATACCCGGTTTGAACCCCGTACTAAAGGAGATGTCCATGATTTTTTCGTCAGGAAAAGCCTTCGTCTCGATGTTTAACAGTCCGCCGGTAAAATCAGCAGGTAAATCGGCTGTAAACGTCTTTTTTACCGTCATATTGGAAATCAATCCGGAAGGAAAAATATCCATTTGTATGGTGTTGCGGTCCGGGTCGAGGCCGGGGATATCCACATCGTTCAGCATGCTTTTGGAATAACGATCACCAAGCCCCCTTACGTAGAAGTATTTGCCCCCTTCTACTGAAACACCGGTTACTCTTTTGACCGCTTCAGCCGCTGTGGCATCACCTATTAATTGCATTTTTTCGGAGGAAACCCCATCCATGATAGAAGCCGATTTGCGTTTAATGGATGTTAAAGCGGTTTCGGAAGACCGGATGGCTTTGGCCGATACCACTACCTCTGTTAGTTCGACATTACTTGTTTTCATGCGGACGTTGTTCATAACATTCACCTCTCCCGCTTTAATTTTCACATCCTCTATGGTTATGGTTTGGTAGGAGATGTAGGATATTCGTAAATCATAGGTTCCCGGGTCCAGTTTTAGCGAGAATTTCCCATCTAAATCAGTAATGGTTCCCTTTGAGGTCCCTTTTGCCAGGATGGTAACTCCCACAAGCGACTCCCCTGATTTATCGTCAAAAACCTTTCCTCTAATTGTTCCTTGCTGGCTGAAGCCTAACAATGTGCTAAACGTTAAAAAAACAATCAATACGTGTTTCATCATCCGGTTTGTTACAAAAGCAGAAACAGACCCGGGGTTTGTCGCAACCCTGGCAGGCCTGTTCCTTGTTTTTATTATTTTATTTGCGAAAAATGATTCAAATTCCTGCTTATCAATTTTTGGTTGATTAAAGGTCTGAATACGCCCCTGCCTGTGCAGCCCACGTCCAGCCGCTAAATGCTGAAGTATTTGCCTGGCTGCTTCCGCCGGCTGTAACGCCTTGCGGTACCTCACCATTCACATGGTTAGATAAACTATCCGCCGGAACGTCGATCATAATATTGGTGAATGTTACACCTGCTGCTGTGACGTTGTTGATTTGCTGTCCTTCCACAACTCCGGTAAAGAAGATGTTTTCCAGGTCCACAATGGAGTTATCATCCACGTTAACCAGGTCTTCGGTAGTCCGGCCCAATTTAATATCTGAAGCTATGACCGATCCGTTTTTGATAGTATGTCCTGCTTCCATTGAACCTTCGGGGCCGTCCAGCTCAAATGCATGGCCGGTTGGAGCGATAGTGATAAAATTATCAACCGAACCCGCCCATGATTGGTCGCTATCCAGTCCGTCGTCACCTACATTCCATGTCAGCACATTTTTAACATTGACGGTTCCGCCGAACCATTCAACGCCATCATCCTGGTTAGCCACAATTTCGATGTTTTCAACCGTTGTTCCGGTGCCCACGCCACCAAGCGATAGACCGTTGATTTCGTTGCCGGCGCCAATATTAGCACCACCATGACGAATAGAAACGTATTTGATAACCCCTGAGTTATCATCAGGCTGGTTACCCCCATAGAGGCCATTCTGGTCGGAAGTCGGAATACCTTCGATTTGAATTTCATTCACGTCTCCGTCATCATTGGAAGCCGAGATAGGTGCTTTACCTAAAATTAAAACACCTCCCCACAAACCGTTAGCATCCGGTTCGAGGTTAGGGCTGCCAAAATTCCCTTCAGCTACGTCGGCCAGTGCAATCTCATCACCGACAGATGTAAAAATAATAGGCGCATCCGGTGTTCCCTCGGCCATTAGTTTACCACCGCGCGCAATGAGTAGCGCTGTGGCATTAGCCCCGGAACCTAGCTCCCCTTTGATGATAGTTCCGGGTTGAATCGTCAGGGTCGCTCCATCTTCCACGGCTATTCGGCCTGTCAATTGATAAATGTTATCATTAGACCAGGTCGTGTTCTCAGTGATGTTTTCATTGACAATTACATTGTCCCCAGTATCGGGATCGGGCCCGACCTTTTCATCATCATCTTCATCGCAGGCGGTCATGGTTAAACCTAATGCGAAAGTGGCAAAAAACATGGCTAAAAGTCTGAAATTTCCCTTTTTCATAATTGCTTTGAATTTTTATAGTTTAAAATTTTAATTCCTTTTCTTCAAATACATTTGCAAAAGAAGGTGTTAAATGATAAGTGAAAATTAAACGCGCTTTAAGTGTGCGTTAAGTTACCCTGACATTTCATTAATATTATCTTAACATGACGGACAAAAAAGTCATAATCAGCGGAGGGCGAACAGGATGTGATTGTACAGCGAAGAAAGATTGAATGATGATTGAAGAAAGATTGAAGAAGATTGAATGAAGATTGATAGAGATGTAATCTGGTGAAAAAAAATCGATTCACACAAATAAAGATTAAAACATAATGATATTCAGCAACTTCCCTTTAGGGAATTTAAGGGTAAAAGTTGCTGAATATCCTTCCGGACGGTTTTTGGACAGGCGCTGTCTTC
Source organism: Bacteroidales bacterium (assembly GCA_021738485.1). Classification (GTDB taxonomy): domain Bacteria; phylum Bacteroidota; class Bacteroidia; order Bacteroidales; family JAIPAH01; genus JAIPAH01. Next base: position 6,414 of record JAIPBX010000125.1, read on the forward strand.
ATTCTGAGTCTCTGGCTTCGGATTTGTTGCTGTTTGGTCTTCGGCCTATGTGGAAAAGCAGCCAGAGGCTGCAAGAATATGGGGTCAAAGCGAAGACGCTTTGACCAACAGCGAAAACGCTTTGACCAACGGTTTTCATGTGGCCGGCAAAAAAATCGACAAGAAGAAGAAATATTCGCAAACCGGAGAAAGGATAGCTTAATGAGGCCGGAAGTTTGACCTTCCAGCTTTAGGCAATGGCTTTGCGAGGTGGGGAAGCTGGAAGGTCTTGGTTGAAGAAAGATTGATTGAAGATTGAAGAAAGATTGAAAAGGAAGATTGAAGAAGATTGATAGAGATTGATAGAGATGTGACCTGGTGAAAGCGGCTTA
>JAIPBX010000027.1 GCA_021738485.1 Bacteroidales bacterium
ACTCCTTTTGAAGGAAAAGGTAAACCTGAACCTTTAAAATATGATTTAGCGGGATTATGGTCTCGCCGGATTGATTTAGAACATCGCTTGGTATATAAATACGAAGAAAAGCACATCTATATTTACAGTTGTAGATATCATTACGACAAATAAGGACACGCAGCCCAACATTTAAGCACTAATAAACTCTGTTCCTGCCTTCTTGCAAATCCGGCGGATAAAAAGGACGAACTTCATTATGCCTGGTGTTCCTCCTGAGGCGGACAGGTGAACTCAGCCTCCGGCTGATGAGTTCAACATGCTGTATACACCATGCGGGCACTCCGATAGTTACCGGAGTCCAGCGTTTTTTTTGAAGGTTTTAGAAAATTTTTAGCGGGGCGGAATCAGTAAACGTCGTTGTAAATCCCGCAATAGGCTTATACTAGAACGGTGTGCACATGCAAAAATCACTTAGTAAATTATCGTAATGACTTTTAGATATAACTATTAGTCATTATAATAATTTGGTGTATATTTGTAAAAAAATGTATACAAGGACAATCGAAAAAAAAATAAAGGAAAAATTTAATAGCCGAAAAGCTATTATTATTGTTGGTGCTCGACAAGTAGGCAAAACAACTCTTTTACAAAAAATTTTGAAGAACAAAGATTATTTGTATCTGGATGCAGATGACCCGGCAACGAGAAGTTTGCTTAATACCCCGACTACAGAGCAGATTAGGTCATTTATTGGAGAACACAAATATATTTTTTTAGACGAAGCTCAAAGGATCCCTGGAATTGGTTTGACTCTCAAAATAATAACAGACCAGTTTAAAAATGTACAGTTATTTGTTAGTGGCTCATCGTCATTTGATTTAGGTAATGAATTAAATGAACCATTAACCGGAAGGAAGTGGGAATATGAACTACTGCCCATATCCTGGGAAGAATATGAAAATAAAACCGGATATATTAAAGCAGAACAACAAATCGAAAATCGATTATTATTTGGCCTTTATCCGGAGGTATTAAATAATCAAGGTAAAGAACGAGAAACTCTAAAAAACCTTGTTAATAGTTATTTGTACCGTGACATTTTAGCATTTTCAAATATTAGAAAACCCGAAATTCTTGATAAATTATTGCAAGCTTTGGCATTACAAATTGGAAGTGAAGTAAATTACAATGAGTTATCACAACTAATAGAAATTAACAAGATTACAGTACAAAAATATATTGAGATATTGGAAAAAGGATATATTGTGTTCCGGCTTAATAGCTTTAGCCGAAATCTAAGAAATGAAATCAAAAAAAATAGAAAAATATATTTTTATGATAATGGAATACGGAATATGATAATCGGTAATTTCAATCAACTAAACCTAAGATTAGATAAAGGTGCGTTATGGGAGAACTTTTTAATATCCGAAAGACTAAAGCAAAATATATATAAAGATACATTTGCTAAAATGTATTTTTGGAGAACAAAACAACAACAAGAAATTGATTATTTAGAAGAAAAAGACGGCAAAATTACAAGTTTTGAATTTAAATGGAAAAATAAAAATAAAAAGATTCCACAAACCTTTTTAGACACTTACAACGCAAATGGAGTAATAGTTGACCGAAGTAATTTCAGAGATTTTATTAAAATATAAAAATGATGTCAGTGCCTAACATTTAAGCCCTAATAAACTCCGTTTCCGCCTCTTTCAAATCCAGCGGGTAAAAAGGACGGACTTCATTATACCTGGTGTTTCGCATGAGGCGGACAGGTGAACTCAGCCTCCGGACCACCGACTTTTGCCTTCTATGGGTTTTCAATCGGCGCAGGATATGTTATTGTGTAACTTTCGATGAATTGGGTCGGTTATTCAACCCACCGGATTTTTTTGTACTTTTACTCATAACGTAGTTGAGACCGGTCTAAAAAGCCTTCAAACTGATGATTTTTATCGTTTTTACCCCTGCCGCTGCTAAAAATCAGCAGTTTGAAAAGTCCCCTTTAGGGGATTTAGGGGTTATAAGGCTTTTTAGACTGATTTCATTAAATGAAAATGAGATTGAGTTAAAAAAGGATATTAAAATTTCCTATGCAATGCGTTTATATCAATTAGAAAAGTTGACAATTGGAAAGGCGGCACAATTAGCCGGATTATCCCGATTTGAATTTGAAATGATTCTTTCAGAGAATCGAATTTCTGTTTCAAATTTGGATATTGACGATGTGAAGGAGGATTTGAAAAACTTAAAATAGGATGAAAAATGGATTGATAATAGCTGATGCAGGCCCTATTTTTTCATTAGCGTTAATAGATAGACTTGACCTATTAAATTAGTTATTTGATGATATAAAATACCAAGGGCAGTTTGGAACTAGATAACCTTACACAAAAACACATCCTTTTACCAAAATATTTGGGATTTTTTCGAAAGCAGAGTGGTTGATATATCTGGATTCAATGAATTAACATTCATAATGGATTACGGAGAATCAGAAGCAGTAGTGCTTTACAAAGAACTTGGGGCTGACTTTCTATTGATTGATGATAAAAAAGCAAGAAGTATTGCTCAGAATCTTGGGATAAATTGTGTAGGTACACTGGGTTTGCTTATCAAATCGAAAGAAAAGAAATTAATACAAAAGCTAAGACCAATTTTTCTAGATTTTCTTGATAATAAACGGTTTTACTCACTTAACTTATTAAATACAATTTTGATTGAAAATAATGAGGATTCGATAAACTACTCCCATATTTAATTAAAGTTCTAACAAATGAAAGTACATCTTACAATATGGATAGTGCTAATAAGTACCCTGACATTCGGTCAAGACAACATCTTTTCACCTGGCAAAACCTATCTGTATGCAGTAGAATATACGGCTGAAGGCATAACAACTATGGACACTATAAAAATCGCGGCTACAGGTAGACCCTGGCGAACCGACCCCGAAAAACAGTTGGAAATAGTAATCACATACAGCTTTGAAAACCTTGACACATCAATGTTTGCGGGACAATCATCTATCGGTTGGGTGAATTCCGACACCACAGGCGCGGTCGACAACAAAAAATCCTGCTGGTTTCATCCTCCCAGGCATAACCAATACAAATTATTAGAACTCGCTCCATTTCCAAGGGTTGAGTATCCACTTAAGGTTGGCAATGCCTATTCACGAATATTATTTATCGGGGAGGGCTGGGGCGACATTTCGAATAAAAAAGTCGTCTGGCATTATAAAGTGACCGGACAAAACGGCGGCCTTTGGAAAATTTCAGCCCGGGCCATACCCGACAACAAACCCACAAAGACTAATTGGCTTGACTTCACTTTCAGCAAAAAAGAAGGATTTACTGAATTATATTACACCCTCTATAACGAAACGACAGTTAAAATGACAAGAAAATAAACAACCAATTCCAACATTTTTATCCGCAGAAGATCCTGGCTTTCCGGATAAAAAGCTTATGTTTGTCAATTAAATGTTGACAATCAGATTCACTAAATTGCATTTGATAGACCTAAAACATACTAAATGAGAAAACCACCCCTTTTGATTGTGCTAATGCTGTTAGCCGTCATAAATGCCTTTACACAAAATGATTATTCTGAAAAGGGACATAAAACTTATCATTTTAAAAAAGAAAACATCATCCCCGATACCTTACTAAAGGAGCTTTCTTCGTCAGGAAAAGACGTTTTGTTAAAAAATACGATGGCAGGAGCCAGATGGGATTCTGCAATTACCTATGTATTTAGTTCTCCGACAGACTCCTTGTTTTTAGAAAAAGCATTATATGAGTATGATGAAAATGATAATATGACTCAGCTTACTATACATTCATGGAATGGCGATAATGATGAGTGGATAAAAGATATAAAATCTGAGTATGAATATGATGGGGAAAATAATAGTATATATTTTGCTCATTACACATGGGACCCTAGAAACGAGGAATGGAGAAATTTTTCTAAAATTCACAGAGAGTTTCATGAATGTGGAAGAACGATACTTTTTTCAGCCTATAGGTGGGACTATCAGAACGATAAGTGGGTTGGAGAGCATAAGTATGAAAATGATTATGATGAATATGGTAATACAACGTTACATATTTTTTCCCAATGGAATGCACAAAATGATGAATGGATTGGGTTTGAAAAATTTGTATCTGAATATGATGAGTTTGGAAAATTGAACAGAAGCTATTCATTTAAATGGGACACCGGAAATGATGAGTGGAAAATGTATGGAAAAGAAGAAATAGAATACGATGCAAATGGGAACAAGGACATTCAAATAAGCTACTCGTGGTCCAATGAGAGCTGGATTCAAAAATCGAAAAACATTTATCAATACGATGAAAATAACAATCAGATCTTAGATATTGATTTCAAATGGGACCAGGAAGATGAAGAGTGGAAACCATCTGACAAAGAAAAGTGCAATTATGACAATAATAATAAAAGGGTTTTAAGAGCCACTTACAATTGGAACCATGAGAATGAAAAGTGGATTGGAGATTTCAAAAGTGCGCGTATATTCGATGAGAGAGGAAATGTTATTTTTTCAAAAACCTATTATTGGCAAAGCGAAAAGAATGATTGGATTACATCTTTAAAAGGAGAATACAAATATGATATGCATGGTAATCTTTCTGCGCTTGAGTATTATGTTTGGAATAATGGAACCTATACCTGGCCAATAGATAAAAAGACCTATTATTATGGTGATAAGATAGGCGTACCGGTTGTGAATACCCTTGATGAAACTACGGTATTCCCAAATCCCGCTAAGGATTTTTTCAGGGTCAAAACCCAAAGCACCATAAGCCGTATTGATTTTTACGATTTAAAAGGCAAATGGCTGAAAAGCTATCAGGATAATGTACTGGATTTACCTGTTCCTGCCGGTGATTTAAATTCGGGAATTTATATCCTGCTAATCCATACGGATGATGGCGTTATCAAAAAGAAGATATTGATTCAGAAGTAAGGTTTATTTTTCAGCAGAATAGAATCACTCTCAGAGAGCTTTTGATTTTTGTGTTTTGGAATTTCCCAAACCACTTACCACACAATCGCTCACCAATTAATTTATCCCGTGAAATTAACGCAGTGAGTATTTCACTGAGACCAATCACCCAGCCCTTCGATTAAAAGGACCTTCGTTTTTTTCCGGGTCCTGTGCTACTCCCACACTCCCCTCAATCTTCCTTTTCAATCTCCTTCAAAACCAAGACCTCCGTCTCCGGCACGACCTAATGCCTCAGCCGTGTCCTGTGCTATCCCATAACCCCCATCAATCTTCATCAATCTTCCTTTTCAATCTCCTTCAAAACCAAGCCCCCCGACTCCGGCACGACCTAATGCCTCAGCCAGGTCATGTGCTACTCCATAACCCCCATCAATCTTCATCAATCTTCCTTTTCAATCTCCTTCAAAACCAAGCCCCCCGACTCCGGCACGACCTAATGCCTCAGCCATGTCCTGTGCTATCCCACAACCCCCTCAATCTCCTTCAATCTTACTCACCTTCTACTCTTCCCGCTCATTCGGATTGCGGTCGCTTTGCATAAACTGCGTCATCCAGCCCGGGTATTCGGGTTTGAGTTGACTGATTTCATCGAGTTTTTGCAGCTCATCATCCGTAAAGGAAATATCCACTGCATTCAGGTTATCTTCGAGCTGCTCCTGACGTTTAGTCCCGATGATGATGCTGGTCACCACATCCTGGTGCAGCAGCCAGGCCAGACCGATTTGCGCAACGGAAGCCTTGTGATTTCCTGCGATTTCTTCCATCACTTCAATGATGTCGTAGGCCTTTTCCTTGTCGATAGGAGGGAAGTCAAACTCTTTGCGGCGTGAATCGCCTTCGGGGTCTTTTCCGCGTCGGTACTTGCCAGACAAGAAACCACCGGCCAGCGGACTCCACACCATCAGTCCCATGTCCTGATCTTTCAACAGCGGAACGACTTCACGCTCCAGGTCGCGGGCACCAATGGAGTAGTAGGCTTGCAGAGACTTGAACTTCTCCCAGCCGTTTTTGTCAGCAATACCCTGCATTTTCATCAACTGCCACGCCATATGGTTGGAGGCGCCGATATACCTTACTTTCCCCTCCCTGACCAAATCATTGAGTGTGCGCATCGTATCCTCGAAAGAGGTGTAAATATCCAGTCCATGAATCTGGTACAGGTCAATGTAATCCGTGCCCAGTCTTCGCAGGCTTTCTTCCACCTGCTGGCGGATGTGTACACGCGAAAGGCCGATATCATTGATACCTTCACCCATGCGGCCTCGGACCTTGGTGGCTATGATTATATCTTTTCGGCGGGAGCCAAGAGCTTTTCCCAGCATTTCTTCTGAGATGCCACTAGAATATACATTGGCCGTATCAAAGAAATTGATACCCGCTTCCAGCGAGCGGCTTACCAATTGATTGGCTTCCTGCTGCTGGGTTTGCCCGACGTTTTTCCACATGCCTGTGCCGCCAAATCCCATGGCACCAAAGCAAAGTTCCGAAACGAAAAGTCCTGTATCACTTAATAATCTGTACTTCATATTTTTTATTTTTTTGATGGAAATTTGCCCTAAAGGAACAAAAATGTGGTAGGTTTGGTTCAGGGAGATGAAAAATGATAGGGACAACAAAAGCTTGCAGGAGATTTAATGGGAATGAAATCAGGAAAATGAAAGGGGGAGTGATTCGATAGTGGACACAAAAAAACCTCAATCCCGAAATATTTTTTAATTTTGGGGATGCAGGGTATAATTGGAAACCTCCTTTAAAAGAATAGGTATGAAACTACTAATGATATATTGTGAACGCTTCGGTTATAAACCGCAGGAAAAGAATTTAAACGACTTTCCCGATTTAGATGAGGGGAAAGTATACGAGAATGTACTGGTAGGCTTTATCCATGCTGAATCGCAGGATGAGTATGACGCTAAGGGGGTGGAAACCAAGCTGATCAAAAACCTGAAATGGGCTGCCAAAAAAAACAATACCAGGAGAGTAATCCTGCATTCATTTGCCCATCTTGCCGAATCGCGTGCCGAGCCACATTTTACCAAAAGAGTGTTTGACCAGGCTCAAAATCGATTACAAAAGGCGAATTATGAAGCATACCAAACACCTTTCGGGTATTTCCTGGAACTGGATGTAAAAGCTCCCGGAAAATCAGAAGCTCGGATCTTTAAGAGTTTTAGTTAGGGAGGTTTGTAAGTTTGTAAGTTTGTAGGTTTGTAGGTTTGTAAGTTTGTAAGTTTGTAAGTTTGTAAATTGTAAAGATGTTAAGTGCGTGTTTAGGTTTCTAATTTTCAATGGGTTAATCTGGAATCTGGAATTCCCACCAATCAACCAATTTCCAGTCAACATATTTCTTCGTTATAGCAAATGCGCCGGCAGAGAGGTGTCGATTTCACAGGCCCATTCATAAATACCCCCATCCAGTATAAAAACCCGGTCTCTATCAAACCCGTTATCTGTCAGAAACCTAACCGTTCCTGAGCTTTTGGTGCCAAAGCGACAAATAATTACCACAGGGACATTTTTATCGAGCTCGTTATATCGTTCTTTTATCTCATTGCGTGGAATATTGATCGAGCCTTCTATCCGCGCTTCTTCAAATTCAGATTTATCGCGAATATCCACAAGCTGCAGAGGCTCATTATTATCCAGTTTCTGCTTCAGCTCTTCTACCATTAATCTTCTCATAAGTACTTATTTTTTGCATTTAAAAAGCTTCCTCATAGGCCTCATAACCGCCTTCCAGCACATAGACATTGGTTTTGAACTTTTTTTCCATATATAAGGCGATTTCGTCACTTTTCATTCCATATTGACAATATATAAAAATGGGCACTCCCGTTTGAATATGATGTTGAAATTCCGCAAATCGATCACGGGGTATGGAAATGGCTCCCGGGATGTGTGATTTTTTGTAGTGACTATAAGGCCTGATGTCTATAATCTGTACCTTGCCCTTTTCCTTAATTATTGGCTCTACCTCTTCAGGTGCTATTGTGATCATGTTTTTGGATCGAAGATAAGAAAAATTAATTATCAAAGGGTAATCACTCCCCGTTATTATCTTCCTTATATCCAAACATTTTTTTACGCTTGATAGTGTTTACAATGAGTTTTGGGACCATCGCTTCCCAGGAAGTATCATTGATATCAATTTTTTTAATGACATCAGCGGAAAAAATAGATAGCTTTTTTTCGCGGTAATCATCAATGCCGAGAATTTTCCGGTTATGCACAAGGTAATGGTAAAGATATTCCAGGTCGCCGGGAATCTGAACGTTTTTTGTAGTTAACACCTTCCCGCTTTTTGGGTCTTTAGACGGATAAACATACATCTTCATGTTGTGTGTAAAGAGCTTCCCGAACGCTTCCAGCACACCCCCTTTAAGGTCATGATAATAGCGGGGGTCCAGCACTTTCAGGAATGTGCTTAATCCGAGTACCAGGCGCAGGTTTTTGATGCGAAACTGGCTGAAATACTGAACAAGCTTATAGAACTCCCGGAAATCTGAAATCATAACATTCTGCCCGATCTTATTGAGCTGGTCTACCCGGTCAAGGAAATCTTTTTCATTAAAATGCCCCTCATCCGTAAGATGATTCAGGGTGATTTCACACATGGTCAATGTGTTGCTCTTTTGATAGTCTTCATCTCTTTTAAATATACGAAAGCTCGATCGGATAATATCAAGCGTAGCATAGGTTATGGGGCGAAAGCGCCCGCGAAAAGCCAAAACATTTTTTTTGTACAGCATATCGTCCGGCTCCTGCACATTACCATAGCGGTCGAACATAATAGCATGGGTCATCCCGTTGTTTACAAGCTGTACTGCCAACAGGCGGTTATCCACATAGGAAAGTTCCGGCCCGCTCATTCTAACCATAGTAATTTGTACCCGGTCGGAGGAGAGGTTATCCATCAGAGAGGAGAGGAAAGTATTGGGACGTTCATAATAATTGTAAGCGGCATAAATCAGGTTGACACCCAATACGCCCAGGGTCGTCTGCTGGAGATAAGATTCGTTTTCAAGAAGCCTGACATGCAACATAACGTGATTGGGTTCGCTTCTTTTTTTCAGTTGAAAACGCATGCCTACCCAGCCATGCGGCCGGTTGGTTTTTGTATAGTTGAGCGTTTCCACCGAATTGGCAAAAGCGAAAAAGCATGTATCTTTACTTTGTTCCAGCAGCCCGGTAAGCTCCGTATATTCACGGTGTAACATCTTGTCTACGCGGGTTTCCGAGACATATCTTCCGGGATATCCCCGGTTGTATATTTCATCCGAGAAAGATTTGTCGTAAGCTGAAATGGTTTTGGCTATGGTTCCTGATGCACCGCCGGCTTTAAAAAATACCCGTGCTACCTCTTGCCCCCCGCCAATTTCCGCTACAGTACCATATTGCGTATTATCCAGGTTTAGCCGCAGGGCTTTGTTATTGGGACTAAGAGGCTCCATGGTCATATTCGTTTTTTGTTGTTTAACAAAAGCATGCCGGCATGGTTCACTTTCGGGCTTATTTTGCGGATAACCGCAGGATAAATGGAATGGAGAGAACGGCCGCACTCCCTGTGATCATGTAGGTGGTTTGGAGACTGATTAAATCGCCCAGCCAGCCCACCAGCACTATAGCTATGGAGCTGGAAGCAAAATTGATAGACATGTAGATGCCATTGAAAAACGAAGGGTATTCGGATTTTTGATCCTGCACAAGAGCAAGTATAACCGGTCCGGGAGAAAATACGAAAACTCCTAGCAACAAAAGGAGTGGGAATGTGTACCATCCTTCGGTCATGACGAAAGCCCACATGATAACAGGCATACCGATAGCAGATATAAGCAGCATCGTCTTTCTCCCTATTTTATCGGAAATGGTTCCTGAGAAGTATGTTCCTGCGGCACCTGCTACCTGTAGTATTGCCAGGGAGCTGTTGCTGAACCACAAAGACTGGGATTTTTCATTGAAGAAATAAGTGGGTAAAAAGCCGGTGAGGCCCGATTTTACAATGGCCCGGAAAAAAATAATTCCTACAAGTATTAAGAAAAAGGGCAGGTATCGACGAAAGGAGTTTTTTATGCCTTCGGTTTTTTTCGCTTCTTCTGAAGGTTTGGAGATTTTAATTTTTCTTACCCTGAGATACAAAACCATTGAGGCTATGATGCCAACGGGTATCAGGCGCCATGTGCCTTCAAGCCCCCAGGTACTGACAGCCCAGGTGATGATGAGTGGGCCTGCAGTCCGGGCTATTTCTCCTCCCATCATATAAAAGCTCATTCCTTTACCGGTTCTGCTTCCGGCAATTTTCTGTATCATAACCGGAGAAGGCACATGAAATAAGGCTCCCGAAACTCCCATTACCAAAAGCAATAGGGCCAGCATACCGTAAGAAGGCGCCACGCCCAGCAGGCTCATGGTAGTGGCAGTAACTGCCGGGCCGGCGATGATAAAATATCTCCCCGGTCCCTTATCGGCCAAGATGCCTACTAAGGGATTAGCCAGGTTAGGTGCCCGCTGGAAAACATCCAGCAAGGATGATAGCAGCATAGTCATTTGAAATTTCTCGATAAGCAACGGTCTCAAAGGGGCAAGAAACGAAGAATAGATGTCATGAAACATGTGGCCTGCTGAAATGGAGGCAATGTTTTTAGTTTGGAATTTCGTCTTTCCGCTGGCCATTCCTGTTTTTTTGCTGCAAAGGTAGTGAATTAAGAAATTTTGCCTGGAGGTAAGAAACAGGAAAGTTGGGCGATAACCTTCCGGCTCTTTGCATGGGGTAAGTCGGAGGATGGCAAGTTTTTATGAGTGAGGAATCATATCACAACCGATTGCATAAACATATGGTAATGTGGTATGTTACGTTGATAGAAAAACAGAATAAAATGAAAATCGCAGGAAGCATTACAGATTTGATAGGCAATACACCTCTTGTTAAACTAAACAAGTGGAGCGAGGAGACAGGAGCGAATATTTATGCCAAAATGGAATCCGCCAATCCGGGTGGTTCGGTGAAAGACCGGCTGGCTTATGCCTTAATCCGGGAGGCGGAAGAACAGGGATTGATAAATGAGCAAACGGCTATCATTGAGCCTACCAGTGGGAATACAGGGATCGGGTTAGCCATGGTGGCCGCCGGAAAAGGCTACCGCCTTATCCTTACCATGCCCGAAGGGGCATCAGTGGAGCGCCGGAATCTTATAAGGGCTTATGGTGCTGAGCTGGTATTGACACCTGCTGAAGAGGGAATGAAAGGTTCTATCGCTAAAGCGGAAGAATTACGGCAAAAGATGGAAAACAGTTTTATTCCTATGCAATTTAAAAATCCGGCCAATGCCAGGATGCACTACCGCACTACCGGCCCTGAAATCTGGAACGATACCCAGGGTAAGGTAGATATTTTTGTAGCCGGTGTCGGAACAGGCGGGACAATCACCGGGGCCGGGAAATATCTGAAAGAAAAGAATGATCAGGTACGTAACATTGCCGTTGAGCCGGCTCTTTCTCCCGTGCTATCGGGTGGAGAACCCGGGAAGCATAAAATCCAGGGAATTGGCGCCGGTTTTGTCCCCGAGGTTTTGGAGATGAACAATGTGGATGAAATTATTACCGTAGCGGATGAGCCTGCATTTGAGTATGCTCGTTTGTTAGCAACGGAAGAAGGGGTGTTTAGCGGCATCAGCTCGGGTGCCATTGCCTGGGCTGCAGTAGAAGCAGCCAAAAGACCGGAAAATAAAGGAAAGAATATTGTTTTTATCGTTTGTGATACCGGTGAGCGGTACCTGAGCACTCCATTATATAATTTTCAAAATGGTAATGAATTATGAGTCAGCTTTTTAAAGAAGATTTTGAAATGAATGAAAAGTCTTCGCAAGTATTGCACCGGGAGATTGATAATCTTTCGCATCCCGATTCTTTCCGGATGATGTACTTACCGAAGCATGGCCACTCTATGCCTTCACGGGATGTACTCGCGAAGCTGGTGGAAAAAATCAGGGAAGTGCTTTTCCCGGGATATTTTGGCAATTCACAGCTCAATACCAATACATTATCGTACTATATCGGTGTGAATGTGGATATTATTTATCGAATGCTGAACGCACAGATACAGCGGGGGATATGCTTTGAATGCCGGGCCAGAAATCAACAGCAGTGTGATAAATGTGAGAGTGAAGCACCGGAGATTACCATGGAATTTATAAGCAAATTATCTGATTTGCGCCGCATGCTGGCTACCGATGTTCAGGCGGCCTATAATGGTGACCCGGCGGCTAAAAGCTATGGGGAGGTGATTTTTAGTTATCCTTCTATCAGAGCCTTATCCAATTATCGCATAGCTCATGAATTATATAAATTGAACGTACCGCTAATTCCGCGAATTATCACGGAAATGGCCCATTCGGAAACGGGTATCGATATTAATCCGGCAGCTGAAATCGGGGAGTATTTTGCTATTGATCATGGAACGGGCGTAGTAATCGGGGAAACCAGCGAGATTGGTTCCAATGTCAAAATCTATCAGGGGGTAACCTTGGGAGCCAAAAGTTTTCCGTCCGACGAAAATGGAAAACCTATCAAGGGAATCAAACGGCACCCCATTGTAGAAGATAATGTGATTATATACTCTAATGCCAGCATACTGGGTAGAGTAAGGGTTGGGAAAAACTCTGTGATTGGTGGTAATATCTGGGTAACCAACAATGTTCCTCCCAATTCAAAGATCGTACAGCGACGCCCGAAGGCCGGTGAATTTAGTGATGGTGCGGGAATCTAATTTATTTGATTGAGGTGTAAAAATAGATAGCTACTTACTAAATTATTTCATTTTTTTGTCATACCGTTCGGCGGAAGCTCCTGCTTCCGCTGTACTATTCTTGAAGTTTACCCGGCTTTTTTGACGGGCCTTTGGCTTCCGTCCAAACTTTCGATTTCATAACTAACGGTGGTGCCAGCCAGAGGCCCGCCCGTATTCCATGGCTTCGGGATACATTCGGGCAGGCTGGAAGAACAAAGTATCGGAACGGGACGTTCCGACAAACTTCCTTCGAGCTTGTTATTTCTTTTTGACTTGAAAATGAATGTATAACGATAAGTAATTATTTTTACACCTCTGAAAATCTTAAAACCCTGAACACCGAACAAGGAACAACGAACAACGAACAACGAACAAGGAACAAGGAACAACCCTACATATCCCGATAATACATCAGCCGTTTGATTTCTTTTTCGCTACCTCCGATAAAAATTTGGTCATCTATGACTACCACAGGTCGTTTCAGAAAAGTATAATGTTCAAGGATCAAGTCCCTGTAATCTTTCTCATTCAGGTATTCGTTTTTCAGATCTCTTTCGCGATATTTTTTACACCGCCGATTGAATAAAGCCTCGTAACTGCCTGCCAGAGCAGCTAAATGGTCAAGTTGCTGTGGGGTTAACGGATCTTCTTTGATATCCTGAAACTCAAAATCATCCGAAAGATCTGCTTCACGAATTACCCGTTGACTTGTCTCGCAATTTTTTAAATAGAAAATTTTTTTGGTTGTCATGATTGAATTAATTGTAATATTCCTGGTTGCATTTATTACAGATGCCTTGTATCACAAAATTGTAGCGTAGATTCATAAAACCTTCCGAGAGTTGAAACGCTTTTTTACTCATCTGCCCGGCGGGAATCACCTGGTTGCACTTTACACATTGAAAATAAACCGTTTCATATAAGCCCTTGTCTGACATGGGGTTATCATCATAAAAATATTTATTTACCTCATCAATCACGATAAGTTGAATAATATTTTTTTCAGATAATATATTCAGGATTCTGTAAATTGTACTGCGATTGCACAATGGTCTGAGCGATTTTTCTATTTCAGCCTGTGAAAGCGCCCTGCGGTTTTTCATTAGATGCTCAAGAACCAAAACCCGGCAGTGTGTTTTATTAAGATTATAATTTTTTAAAATATCGGCTGCAGTCATTTGACACGAATATAGACTTTTTTTTGACATAATCCTAATACAAAAAAATCTGCAAAAAGTCTATTCATTAATACTGAAAAATATCTCAAACGATTGAATCTAATTTTCAAACGTTTGAGCCGGCATATTAATGTGTTTAGATGCGCTGGGTTTGGGATTATTTGTTTCTTTGTGAATTGATTGAAAGGAGATAACTATGGCTAAGGAAAAGAAAAAAAGCATTGCACTGGTAGCACATAATGCCAAGAAACATAAGTTGCTGGAGTGGGCAAAGGAGAATAAGGCATCACTGGCGGATTATCATATCATCGGAACGAGCAATACGTCTGCTCTTTTGAATAATGTATTGGATTTGGGCGTTAAGCCTTTCGGTCACGGCCCTAATGGCGGCGATATTTTGCTTGCAGCCAAAATCCTGCAAGGAGAAGTTGATGGCATTGTATTTTTTATTGATGTGGAAAATCCTCATGGCCATGAGCATGACATTCAAACGCTGATTCGAACCGCCGTGCTTAACAACGTCCCCATAGCCTTAAACCAAAAAACCGCGGATTATCTGGTTTCAGAAGCGGAGATGTAGACTCCCCGGGACCTTCCATCTTCATCCATCCCACCTGCCAGCTCAAACATCCGGAAGGTAAGTGCGAGAACCTGCTAGCTCTTTGCTGGGGTAAGTGGGGAGGAGAGATGGCAGTTTTTTTAAGATACCAGGTAAACAGGCGCTAAGCCGATTATCCCATTAGAAAAAAGCCTTGTTGCTAAAGATTCCTTCTTAGATTAACAAAAACACCGTGTAATTTGCTAAGCGCTTGACATTCAGCAACATTTCTCTTTTGGTGCCTCCTGTTGCTGGCTAAAACCTATTAAGACCATTTCTTTCGGTTTTTCTATCCAATCTGCATATTTTGATTCTTTAATTCGATATTGAAATTTATCTTTGCGTTTAAAGCTCGAAATACTTTTAAGATTGTTTCAAATCTCGCATCTGTCAGGTTATTTTCAATTTTAGAAATTTGTGCTTTTTTAACACCGACCAATTCCCCGAGTTGAGCCTGGGTCAGGTTTTTTTCTTCTCTAAGTTGCTTTATAGTGTTACCCAAAATATCTAAGCGTAGTTCTTCTTCAAAAGCATCTCTTTTTTCAGTTCCAACCTCGCCGATATGCTTGTCTATCATTTCGTCTAAGCTTTTTCTTTTTAATCTATCTTTTTTCATTTTTCTGATTTTTTTGTTCAAAATATTCTTTGCGAATTTCCTCAGCCTTTCTTATCTCTCTTTTAGGTGTTTTCTGTGTTTTCTTAACAAATCCGTGAGTCGCCAGAACCAAAGTCTCTTCATCTTCCGATTTATCCCAAAAAGCTAAAAGTCTGTAGTACTTCTTGTTATACTTTGTTCTAAACTCCCAAATAAATTCAGTTAATTTTTTAAACAACTCCGTGTCATTGGTTAGTTGTGCTTTTCGCGCATTATAGTAAATTTTTTCCTTTGCTTTTTCGTCTAATGATTCCAAAAAATCAATCGCTTCTCCAAGTACGTCAATTTTAAATTTTCGATTCATTACATTCTTAAGTTTATACAAAAATAGAAGTTTCTTTTTTAGGAAACAAGTGAAAAATCGCTTTATTTAGGCTGAAGTCCAACATTTTCGTAAATATATTACATTGAGGGCGATGGAGCTTCTCGCATCCTGCATAAATGGATAAATCGTAGGGGCGGAAAAACGGTTTGGACCTGGCAACAGTTTTTCAAACTGATTAACCAATGGCAACATTTACTAAGACCCAAAATCTATCACAGCTATCGCTCAGCGAAATATGTTTAAGAAGAATCCGCCGGTTGGCGAAAAAAATCCACGCATCCGGGTCTGTGGGGGAGCAGGAAAGTAACGATCTGCTCTACCCGAAATTGGGCGGGCCTCCCTCCGATACTCCGCTATCGTTCCGTATATCCGATTGGAACAACCCATTTGGTGGGGGATACAAGGAAAAGGGCGCGCTTACGCCATAAAAAATTACAAAGATGTCAGCGCGCCCTTTTCCCATTCACCTATCTCAAAATCAAGTCGTTACGAACAAATCACGGAGCGTTAGCGGAGTGATGACGTGAGGAATCTCGAAGTTGAACCTACTGTTGCTAGCTAAAACCTATTAACCCCATTTCTATTTGGCTAACAATTCAAGTCAGTCCTATTGAATCACTAGGCGACAGCGCAGTGATAAAGTGAGGCCCGACCGACTGATTAAGCACACCCAAGACCTTCCATCTTCATCCATCCCGCCTGCCAGGCCAAAAAGCTGAAAGGTCGGGGTGATAAGCGCACCTTTCTTCTCTTCTGCTTTCCTTATGAGCTGGTTATCCGATCAAAACCAAAGAAGCCTCCGGATTTCTTCAAAAAAAAGGCCGCTCCTTCGAGCGACCTTTATAAATATTCCATAAAAAGGGATTAATACCTTTTTCTGGGTTTATAGTGTGTATGCAATAAATCATGTGATTTATGGCTGAGTGGTTCTCCGAGAAAGTCGTTATAGATAGCCTGAATCTCCGGGTTCTCATGCGATTTCCGTATCGGCATATCGGCATCTTCATCATAGATAGCTTTGGCCCTGGCATCTCTGATTTCCTGACTGGTAGGTATTGGTTGACCTCCACCGCCGAGGCATCCGCCCGGACAGCCCATAACTTCGATGAAATGATACTCTTTTTCACCGGATTTTACCGCCTGCATCAGCTTCTTAGCATTGGCCAGCCCGTGTGCTACTGCAACATTCAAAGTAGCTCCTTCCAGGAAGCTCCACTCTGGTTTCGCTCCTTTGACGGTGATTTGGGCATCTCTTACGCCTTCCATCCCGCGTACCGGCGTAATATTCAAATTTTTAAACGGTACTTCCTCACCGGTTACAATCTCATAAGCCGTACGCAGGGCAGCTTCCATAACACCTCCTGTGGCGCCGAAGATAACTCCGGCACCCGAAGATTTACCCATTATGCTGTCATAATTCTGATCTTCAAGACTTTCAAATTCAATGCCCGCTTGTTTTACCATCATGGCCATTTCACGGGTAGTGAGTACGTAGTCTACGTCCTGGTACCCACTGGCTCGCATTTCCGGACGCTCAGCCTCAAATTTTTTGGCTGTGCAAGGCATGACTGATACAGAGACGATATTCTCCGCTTTGAGACCTTTTTTCTGGGCATAATAGGTTTTTGCCAAAGGCCCGAACATTTGCTGTGGCGATTTACATGACGACAAGTTAGGGAGTAGCTCCGGGAACATATGCTCCTGGAATTTCACCCAACCCGGCGAGCAAGAGGTCATCATGGGTAATTTCGTACTTTCGTTATTATCCACCAACGCTTCCTTCAGACGGGTTAACAATTCAGTACCTTCTTCCATAATAGTTAAGTCGGCAGTAAAATCGGTATCCAGCACGGAATCAAAGCCAATAGCTTTCAGAGCAGCAACCATTTTGCCGGTAACGCGTTGTCCCGGATCCACGCCCAGGTCTTCACCCAGACCTATCCGTACAGCCGGAGCGGTTTGTACTACGGTATGCTTAGAAGGATCATTAATGGCCTCCCACACATTGTCGAGGTATGCTCTTTCGGTCAAGGCACCGGTCGGGCACCTGTTAACACACTGCCCGCAATTTGTACAAACCACATCATCCAATGGTTTGTTCAGGAAAGTAGATACTCTTTGCTCGTCGCCTTTATTAACCACGGCAAGAGCGCTTACGGCCTGCAGTTCTGAGCAGGTCCTTACACAACGCTGACAACGGATGCATTTGCTGTCATCTTTCTGAATGGACGGGGAGGAGATATCAGGAATTTTATCTTTTTCGTCGACCAAATCCAGGAAAACATGGTCGCCTACGCGGTATTCCGAGGCTAACTCCTGGAGTTCACATCTTCCGTTTTTGATGCATTTCGTACAATCGGCATTATGTTCCGAAAGAAGCAATTCAATAACATGTTTCCTCGATTCTCTTACTTTAGCACTATTGGTGTAAATTTCCATGCCTTCTGAAACCGGCGTGGCACAAGAGGCAACGAGGTTTCTGGCTCCTTTTTGTTCCACCACACATACACGGCAGTTACCAGCCACATGTAAATCGGGATGATGACAAAGTGTTGGTATCTTGAATTTTAATTTGCGAGCGGCATCCAGTATAGTTGTTCCTTCTTCTACGGATACCGGTTTATTATTTACTGTAAGATTGACTAAATATTTGTTGTTGCTCATGACTATTCGTTTTGAAGTTCTTAAAAGGATAAATTAGTAGATGATTTCTTCTCTGAAATTGTCCACAATCGAATTAAATGGATTTGCAACAGATTGTCCCAGGCCACATTTAGCTGACAGGTTCATATTGGATGCCAACTTTTTCAGATCATCCAAATATGATGGTTTTCTCTCGCCTCTTTTCACGGCTTCGATACCTTTGAGTAACTGCTGACAACCCACACGGCAGGGGGTGCACTGCCCACAGGATTCCTCCGTGAAAAACTCAAGGTAATCATGCAGGACATTATACATAGAGCGAGTGCTGTTGAAAATCATCATAGAACCGCCGGTGGGGATTCCTTCAAAGCCAATGATGGTGTCCTCGAAATATTTTCTCGGAACGCAATGGCCTGATGCACCTCCAACCTGAACTGACTTCGTATCGCCGTCACCAAATTCTTCGACGAAAGTGCTGAGCGACATTCCGAGTTCAAGCTCATAAATGCCGGCAATTGGAGTGTCTCCTGATACGGAGAAGACCTTAGAACCCCGGGAGTCTTTTGTTCCCAGTTCTTTAAACTTATCCGGTCCCAGGTTGCAAATCATGGTGGTATAAACTAATGTCTCCACATTATTGATCACCGTTGGTTTGAAATTATATCCTTCCGTAGTGGGGTAAGGAGGCTTGTTTCGGGGTTCGCCGCGCTTGCCCTCCATTGATTCGAATAAAGCACTTTCTTCACCACAAATGTAAGCTCCGCTACCGGATTTTATGGATATACTGAAATCGAGGTTCCTATCCTTCAACTGCTTATTGAATTTTTCCAGCTTCTTGTTCAGGTCCTTCAACAGGAAATTGTATTCCCCTCGCAGGTAGATAATCCCTTCTTTAGCACCTATGGAATAACCACATAAGGCCATACCGACAAAAACCTTCTCGGGTACGCGGTCCAAAATCTCGCGGTCTTTGAAAGTGCCGGGTTCTCCTTCATCGGCATTACAAATCACATACTTTGGTTCGGCCGTTTCATTTTTTGTAAATTTCCACTTCAGGCCTGTAGGGAAGCCAGCCCCCCCACGTCCTTTAAGACCGGAGTCAATAATATCCAGGATAATATCGTCCGGTTTTCTTTCAAGATTAGTGTCCAGAACTTCAATAGGTTTGCAATCCTGGCATTCAAATATTATATCAACTTTTTTAAAATTTTTTGCTTCTGCTGTTTCCATAAAAAAAACTCCTCTTTAGAGAATTAAACATTTAGCGTATTTACTTGGAATTATGGGCATATTCCTGCACTATTTCCAGGGCTTTATCCACGGTCAGCTCGGGGTATATGTCATCGTTGACGAGCATGACCGGTCCTTTGTGACACCATCCCAGGCAGTTGGCCGATAGAAGGGTGAACTTTTTATCGGAAGTGGTTTCGCCCACATTGATATTTAACTCCTTTTCAAGAGCTTCTATGATTTCATCTTTGCCTTTCATATGGCAGGTAATGGTCTTGCAAATACGTATTACATTTTTACCACGGGGCATCGTGTCTAAAAATGTATAGAATGAAGCTGTACCATATACTTCTGCTGAAGAAATATCGAGTGCTTCAGCGACTTTAAGCATTGCTTCTTCCGTAAGGGACCGCTCTTCGCGGACCACTCCCTGAAGAATAGGCATAAGGTTGTTCCTGCTATTACCGTGCTTTTCCACCAGGTTTTTGATTAAAGCATCTGTGTTTGACATCTGTCCTCCTTTTGTTGTTATATAAGTGTTGTTGTTAAATTGTTATCATAA
This sequence comes from Bacteroidales bacterium, assembly GCA_021738485.1. Lineage (GTDB taxonomy): Bacteria > Bacteroidota > Bacteroidia > Bacteroidales > JAIPAH01 > JAIPAH01. Next base: position 19,998 of record JAIPBX010000027.1, read on the forward strand.
TAACAATAATTTGGGACAAATTTAATAGATTACTTGTTAACACAGTAACAATAAGTAAAATTATATTGTCAAATCCTGAATTTCTATTTAGATTAATTCTAATAAACCAAGAATGAACATATAGTAATTAATCACTACATTTGTTTTTATCTAGAAATTGAATACATTTGAATGCTTTAGTTATAAGAGTATGGAAAAAAGAAGGTATTTTATTAAAATGGCCTACAATGGCAAAAACTATCACGGATGGCAGGTTCAGCCTAATGCCGAAAGTATCCAGGGGATGATGAATCATGCTATAGGATTGATCCTTCGGGAAGAGGTAAACCTTGTAGGTGCCGGGCGAACGGATACAGGAGTACATGCCAGTGAGTTTTTTGCCCATTTTGAAACAACACAAAATTTAGGTGACGATGAGGAATTGAGTCATTTGGCGTTTAAGCTAAATAATTTTTTACCCAAGGATATTGCCGTGTACCGGATTTTTCCTGTCGGCCCGAAGGTGCATGCCCGCTTTGATGCTACCGCCCGAACGTACAAGTATTATATCTCCCGCATTAAAAATCCTTTCCACTATGACACTTCGTATTATTTTTATGGAGAGCTGAATATGGAACGTATGAATGAGGCGGCACGTATATTGTTCTCCTATAAAGATTTCACCTCGTTTTCGAAAACCAATACCCAAAATAATAATAATCTCTGTGATTTATATGATGCGAAATGGGAAGAGGAAAACGATACGCTGGTTTTTACAATCAGGGCAAACCGCTTTCTACGAAATATGGTGCGCTCCATTGTGGGCACCCTGCTGGATATTGGGCAGGGAAAACTGGAAGTGCTGGAGCTGCATCGTGTCATTCAGCAACAAAACCGCTCCTCGGCAGGGTTTTCTGCTCCGGCGCGCGGTCTTTTCCTGCATAAAATTGAGTATCCCGATGAGCTTTTTGACTGAGTGATTTCTTTATGGAGCTGTCGGCAATTAAAAGCATACTATTTTTTCCCGGCTGATTAATCGCCTTTCACAATACTCATTTTTTGGATTTGCAATCCTCCGTCTTGTACGTAGATGCTAATCCAGTTATTTTCGTTGTCATACCATTTCCTGTGATCCGAAAGATTAATGATGTATTGCCTGCTTTGTGAGGTGGTAATGGAAGGTATGACCACCCCGCCGTTTTTGGTATCTTCTTTCCCATAATTTAAAAATAATTTGGGAGCACGTTTACCGGATCCTTTTGCCTGAATAACTATGAAATTGTCATTGCGATCGTTATATCCAAGGGGCTGAAAGGTGAATTTCTTTTCACTTCCTTTATTTATAGATGTGCTTTGCGTTATAACTTCGCGCATAGAATGTTCCTTCAGGTATTTTTTGATACGCTGTATCATTTTTTTCGGATAATCTGCCTCTTCGTTGAGCTCAGCAGCTCTTTCGTAGGCTGCAATCGCATCGCTGTATTTTTTGTTTTCGTACTTTTGATCCGCATCGGCAATGATTTGATTGTATTTTTCCATCATTTGCTTATGCAGTTTATCCAAAATTTGCTGGGTTTCCCGGATTTTATCTTTAGGTTTTTGCTCTTCAGGCTTCAGCTGAGAAGCTTTCTTATAATGGGCTAACGCTTTTTCGTAATTTTCCTCGTCAAATTGCGTATTTCCTTTTGCCAGCGCTTTGTTATAATTCTGTTCAATGTTGTTAAGGGTGTTTTCGATTTGCAGGATTTTCCGGTTTGCATATGCATCTCCCGGTTTAACGCCAAGGGCATTGCGATAGTTCTCTCCGGCTTTTTTGTACTCTTCGGCAGCCAGCAAGCTATCTGCCTTAGCAATAATTTCCCGGTACATATTGTTGCGAGCTTTGATGTTGGAAATGATATCCCTGCACTTGGCAATGCGATCGCCGGGGTAGGTGCGATCCTTAAAATATTCCAAAGCCTTTCCGTAGTAAGTTATAGCTTTTTCATATTTTTCTTGATTATAAAGGCTGTCGGCCATATTAATGGCGGTATTATAAGCATTTTCCCTGTTTTCCAGTTTATCCAGCGTATCATTTATTTCTGCGATTTTTTCAGAGGGATAGGGTTTTTCGGAAAATAATTTTTCGGCATCCTGGTATGCAGAAAGGGCTTCGTTATATTTTTCTTTTTCAGTAAAATTGTCGGCCTCGGCTATCAGAGAGTCATAGCGGGCTTGTTTTTCTTCCCGGGCCCGAATTGCACTGTCAACAGAGCTGATCATTTTCTCCGGGTAATTCTTATCGGGAAAAATGTGTAAGGCTTCCTTGTAATTGGCTTTTGCCTTAGCAAAGGTTTGGTTTTCAAAGAGGCTATCGCCGGCAGCGATAAGGCTTTGGTAAGCAGCCTTTTTGTTTTTAAGCTTTTCTCGCTTATCGGCGATGCGGTCAAGTTGTTCTTTGGGATATGATTTCCCGGAATATAAAGCCAAAGCCTTTTCATAAGCTTCTTCAGCCTCGCCGAGCTGCTTTTGTTCCAGCAGGCTGTCTCCTTCGGTGATTAAATTCTCATACCGGGTTTGCTTTTCCTGGCGTTTTTTTCTTTGCCCTTCTAATGCGGATATTTGTTGGGAAGGGTATTTTTTATCGGGGTATAATTCTAAAGCTGCTTCGTAGGAGGCAATAGCCGGAGCAAGACGGTTGTTTTCAGCAAGGCTGTCAGCCTCTGCAATCAGATTGTTGTACCGTTCTTGCTTTTTTTCCAGGCTTTCAAGCGTGTTGTTAATCTTTTGTATTTGGTTTTGAGGGTATTCTTCCCGGGGTTTTATTTCGTTTGCTTTTTTGTAGCCGCCAAGTGCCAGACTGAGCTTGTTTTGCTCCCTTAGACTGTCAGCAGAAGTAATCAGACTATCGTAACGTTTTTCTTGCTGATTAACAAGTCGGTTAATCTTCTCAATTTGATTTTGGGGATATTCTCTACTGGAATCGATTTCCTCCGCCTGGGTATACAGATTGACGGCCTTCTCGAATTCCTCGGCTTTAAAGGCCCGGTCGGCTTGTTCTATCAGTTGGGTGTAGCGTTGGTTCGTCTTTTGTTTTTCAGCCAGGGCAGGATCGATCTTGTTAATCATGTTTACCGGGTAATTTTCGGATGGTTTGATTTCCATGGCTTTTTGGTAAACAGTTTTGGCTTGTTCAAATCTTTTATCCATGTAAAGGCTGTCTGCTTTATCGATAGTGGCTTGGTATGCCTGATTTTTTCTTTCTCTTTCTTTAATAAGCCCGCGAATCTGGTCAATTTTATTGTCCGGTTGTTCTTTATCAGGCTTGATTAGCGAAGCTTCCTGGTATTTAGTCATAGCCTGTTCATACTGCTCATTGTCAAACAACTGCTGCGCCCGGGCAATCGTTTGATCATAACTTTTACTGCGCTGTTTCTGCTTTTCGATAAATTTTTTGACCTTTTGCGTTTTTTTTAGTAGTTTCACCTGGCGGGGTTTGATTTCCAGGGCCTTGTTGTAAAAGGTTAAGGCTTGTTCATACTTGTAGTTCTCCATCAAGCTGTCGGCTTTTTCTACATAGCGCTCATATTCTGTTTGTTCACCGGGTACCTCATAATGCTGACGTATTTCATCCAGTTTCATTTTGGGATAGGAGGCTTCCGGCCTATTATCCAGTGCCGTTTGGAAAGCCTCGACGGCCTTTTTGTATTCTTTTCTTTGCAAAAATTGTTGTCCCTGGCTTATGGCATTTTGGTAGCTTTCTAAAGCTTCTTTTTTTAACCTTTTGGCTTTGTTGATTTTTTCAGATAAGCTTTTGTTACCGGAGTCAGCTTTCAAGGCTTGCCGGTAGCTATCAATAGCTTTCTCAAAACGCTTTACCTCCAGTAACGAGTCTCCCCTTAAAACCATATTCTCCTGCGAGAAGGCATTCGTAGCCAGAAACAATGAAAATATAGCCAACAGTATAATGAAGAGTAATTTTCTATTCATGATCGTTTCCCTCACTGACATATCATATCTGCAAACGTGCAAAATTTGAAAAGATTATTTTGGTTAAAAAATAACACCGTCCTGCATAGTAATTTTCCGGTCGGCCATGTTGGCCAGCTGTTCGTTGTGGGTGGCCATAACAAAAGTTTGGCGGAATTCGTCCCGCAGCCGGAAGAAAAGGTTATGCAAATCCTCGGAGTTTTTAGAATCCAGATTCCCGGATGGTTCGTCGGCCAGAATGATATCCGGATCGTTAATTAAGGCCCGGGCCACGGCAAGACGCTGTTGCTCGCCGCCTGAAAGTTGGGCGGGTTTGTGCGTCATTCGATCATAGAGCCCTAAAAAATGGATAAGCTCCGTAGCTTTTTTCTGGGTTTGTTCCTGGCCTTTACCGGCGATAAAACCGGGAATGCAAACATTTTCCAATGCATTGAACTCAGGGAGCAGGTGATGAAACTGAAAAACGAAACCAATGTGTTTATTTCGAAATTCTGCTAAACGGGAGGGCTTGAGTTGAGACGGATCAATATCATTGATAACGAGGTCTCCCTTATCCGCATAGTCGAGTGTACCCAAAATCTGAAGCAGTGTTGTTTTACCGGCTCCCGAAGCACCTACTATGGATACGACTTCTCCCTTGTCGACTGATAAGTCTACACCTTTCAGGACTTCGAGCGTATTGAAAGACTTATGAATATTCTTGGCTTGTAGAATCATTGCTTTATTTACATTTGAAATGGCTCTGATTAATTGACGGCAAATTTATTCTTTTTTCAAAACTTTTTTAAGACAGGAGAGTTAGGTAGAAATAATTATCTCATTGTTTCTGGCTTTTGAGCCACAAAGTAAAAATTGTACATTAGCAAAAATATTTTACGCAATTCTCATTAAACACTCCGGACTATGACACAAAAACAGCTGGAACATTTCTACCATTGGTTTGATGTCTACACCAAAAGTTTTTCGTTTAACAATGAAACGGATTGGCAAAATATACATCTGAAAATTGAACATACCTACAGGGTTAGGGATGCTATATTGGATATTGGAAAGAAGGAAGGTCTCTATGGTAATCGATTGATGCTCGCTGAGACTATGGCTTTGTTTCATGATGCAGGCAGGTTTAAACAATATTACTGGTACAAAACGTTTAAGGATTCTCTGAGCGAGAATCATGCCAGGCTCGGTGTTGAAGAGCTGGAGAATGCGGGTGTGCTGGAGGACCTCCCTATTCCTGAAAAAGAAATTATTTTAAAAGCTATTTATAATCATAATATTCCGCAATTGCCAGTAAGTATGGATGTTGAGGAAAAATATTTTTCATGTTTACTCCGCGACGCCGATAAAGTAGATATTTTGCGCGTTGTAACTGAATATTATGAAAAAAAGCATGAAAATCAAAATAAGACCATACAACTGGAGCTGAGTAATGAAAATGAGATTTCCGATTCGGTTTTTGAGGCTTTCATGCAGGGGCGTATTATCCATGTGTCTGATTTGAAGTTTCTTAACGATTTTAAATTGCTCCAGGTAGCCTGGATAAATGATATCAATTTCAAACGATCATTCGAGTTGATAGCGCGGGGCGGATATATTGAGAAAATCATTAAGACATTGCCGGATGGGAGCAAAAAGAAACGGATTATCGATTATGTAAGGTCTTTTTTTGAAAAAGAAGATGCTCAGCTAATAACGCAATAAAACCCAAAAACATTTTCAAGAGCCACGAAAATGTCATATTTTTGACGCTTCTAATATCTAAGAAATTAAATATATCTGTTATGAATCTTCATGAATATCAAGCAAAATCAATCCTCAAAAGTCATGGCGTACCTATCCCGGAAGGGATAACCGCCGATAAACCCGAAGATGCCGTAGAGGCAGCTAAAGACTTAAAAAATAAAACGGGAACGGATATGTGGGTGCTCAAAGCCCAGATTCATGCTGGCGGAAGAGGCAAAGGCGGTGGTGTGAAGCTGGCTAAAAATCTTGAGGAGGTGAGTCAAAAAGCAAAAGAGATGTTGGGGATGAACCTGGTAACCCCACAAACCGGAGCTGAAGGGAAAACAGTTCATAAAATATTAGTAGCCCAGGATGTGTTTTATCCCGGTGCGCATGAACCCGATGAGATTTATATGAGTATTCTTCTAAACCGGCAAACCGGGCGAAATGTTGTTATGTATTCAACCGAAGGGGGTGTGGATATTGAATCGGTAGCAGAAAATACGCCACATTTAATTTTTCGTGAAGAGGTAGACCCCAACGTAGGTTTGCAGGCTTTTCAGGCCCGCCGCATAGCTTTTAACCTTGGACTCAGCGGCCAGGCCTTCAAGGAGATGGTTAAATTTGCTCTGAAACTTTATAGTGCCTATCAAAAAAGCGATGCGGCCCTGGTGGAGATTAATCCGGTGTTGAGAACTTCCGACGACAAAATTCTTGCCGTGGATTCCAAAGTATCTATTGATGATAATGCCTTGTTCCGCCATAAAGATATAGCCGAAATGCGCGATATTACGGAGGAAGACCCCACCGAAGTGAAAGCCGGTGAATATGGACTCAATTACGTGAAGCTGGACGGTAATGTAGGCTGTATGGTTAATGGAGCCGGTCTGGCTATGGCCACCATGGATATGATTAAGCTTTCCGGCGGAGAACCGGCTAACTTCCTGGATGTAGGTGGTTCGGCCGATTCAAGTCGCGTCGAAGCAGGATTTCGTATTATTATGGATGACCCCAATGTGAAAGCCATCCTGGTAAATATTTTTGGGGGGATTGTCCGTTGTGACCGTGTGGCTCAGGGAGTTGTGGATGCCTATAAAAACATAGGCGATATCGATATCCCGATTATAGTACGCTTGCAGGGTACGAATGCAGAAGAAGGAAAGCAGCTTATCGATGATTCGGGATTGAAAGTGCATTCGGCTATCCAGCTTAAAGAGGCGGCTGAACTCGTCAATACTGTGGTGTAAACCTTCGGTAGTAAGGTGAAAAAGGTGTGACATGACCTCAAAAGAGCTTGTTGCACCTTTTTTTGATCCATTTGTGCAGAATATGCTGAAAGACAGTAAAAAGGAAAAACGTTGAGCTATTTAATTCCAGATAATTAACATTTCTTTTAGAACCTTGAATAATAATTTCGGAAAATCCTCCTTTATATCGAATTAAACCCTGAATTACATTGCCATCCCGTTTTGGCTCATGAAATAAATAATGGGTAATGATAAACCAATACCTATTAAAAGCGGAATGGTAATAGAGCGTTTATTATATTGTTGCTGCCCGATATAAGAATTCCAGAAAAAATGAATGATTATGAAAGCTCCCACAGCATTTAAAGCAATAGCTAAAAACCAGGCTACGGATTGCATATGCTGGGAAATAGATGCAATAGTGGCTGTATAAATAAAACCAAAACTTACCAAGGGCAGGATGGCCGTTTTTTGTTTCATCTCCCTGAGATTAAAGGCCATAATGAGACTTCCGAAAAAGGTGGAAAATACCATGGAAAAAAAGAAAATGGCTCGAATGCTGAATAGCTGAGGCAGACTTTCACTCTCTGTCTGACCTTCTTGTGGCTTCTCCTGGCCTTGTTTTGAATAGGCCCTTTTATATTCGGGCATTTCAGCTTTTAATGCTTCAACCCTGTCATTAGTTACTTTTCGCTTGTCAAGCTCTTTTAGTAATTCAATTAAAAGATCTTTGTTGTAACGATAACGTTGGCTGACCATGTCCAGCAATTGATAATTGGAATAATTCTTTAATCTTTCAGTATCTCCCATGTCCTTAAAAATTTTTTCAAAGGTATATATGTTTAAGTATACAATTGCAAATTTTATTAAAATAATTTACCTGCTATGTACCTACCCCGAACAAATATAACCTATGAAAGTTTAAGTAGCACCGAGTGCATCTGGGTTTTTTTATACATTTGCCGTGAGAAAACAAAAAACCATCAATAATGAAGACCACTGCACTAACAAGTATCCATGAAAAAATGGGGGCCAAAATGACCGAATTTGCCGGTTTTAAAATGCCCCTCCAATTTGAAGGTGTCACCACAGAGCATAATACTGTACGCGAAAAGTTGGGCGTTTTTGATGTCTCGCATATGGGTGAGTTTTGGGTGAAGGGGCCCAATGCATTTGAATTGATTCAAAAAATCACTTCTAATGACGCAGCAAAATTGTATGACGGTAAAGTACAGTATAATTGCATGCCAAATGAACAAGGAGGAATTGTTGATGATTTCCTGGTTTACCGGGAAGATGAAAATACATACATGTTAGTTGTCAATGCGGCTAACATCAGTAAAGACTGGAACTGGATTAACAAGCACAATACGATGGGGGCTGAACTGTACAATGCTTCTGATGAAACCTCTCTTATGGCCGTGCAGGGACCTAAAGCCCTTAAAGCTATGCAGAAGCTTACCGATGAGGATATTCTTAATATGAAGTTTTATACTTTCAAGCGACTCACCCTAGCCGGAGCTAATAATGTTATCCTATCAACAACCGGCTATACCGGCTCAGGAGGATGCGAAATTTATACAGCAAATGAGGATGCCCCGGCCATTTACAAAAAAATACTGGAAGCCGGCGAGGAGTTTGGAATAAAGCCCATAGGTCTGGCTGCACGCGATACCTTGCGGCTGGAAGCCGGCCTGTGTTTGTATGGAAATGACCTCGACGATACAACGTCACCCATTGAAGCTCCGCTGAGTTGGATAACCAAGTTCAATGAAGGCAATAATTTTATTAACCGGGAGTATCATGAGAAACTGAAGGCAGAAAAACCTTCCAGGAAACTCCGGGGTTTTGAAATGATCGATAAAGGAGTACCACGCCCACATTACGAAATAACGGATAAAGAGGGAAATCGCATAGGTGAGGTGACTTCAGGCACGATGGCGCCCTATATCAATAAAGCCATTGGTATGGGATATATCCAGAGAGATAAGGCAACCTTCGGAGATGAGATTTATGTTAAAATGCGTAACAAGTTGCGCAAAGCCAGGGTTGTCAGGTTGCCTTTTTATAAGCCGGAATAAGCACCAGGGAGATGTACAGAAGTTAATATAAGCAGTTGAGATAAGCACCTTTCGCTCTATTCAGAAAACACATTTTTATAAATCTTTAAACCATTTATTAGAATAGAGCTACGCTTTTTGTTTATGTACTGCATACTATATATTTGCATGATTCATTAAAAGCAAGTTATGGATAGTAAAAGAACGGTTGAAGTTGCCTTTTCCCCGGTTTTATATCCTTACCGAATAACACGGGAGGATTTTGTGGTGGTTATTGTGGATGTGCTGAGAGCAACGACATCCATCACCGCTGCTTTCGAAAACGGGGTGAGCGAAATTATTCCTGTGGGAAGTGTGGAAGAAGCTCGCAAGTGGAAGGAGAGAGGTTTCCTGGTAGCTTCGGAGCGCGACGGAAAGAAACTCGATTTCGCTGATTTTGGCAACTCTGCTTTTAGCTTTATGACTGACCAGGTTAAAGGCCAAACGATTGCCTACAGCACAACCAACGGCACACAAGCTATTGAAATGGCCAATGGCAGTGGACAGGAAGTGGTGATAGGGGCGTTTAATAATTTAACTGTGGTGTCTGATTGGCTTGTCGCAATGAATAAAAATGTTGTGGTTTTATGCAGTGGGTACAAGAACAAATTCAATCTTGAAGATTCTTTTTTTGCCGGCGCCATTACCGATAATCTCGTCAAATCGGGCGACTATACAATAGAATGTGATTCAGCCACAGTGGCCAGAGATATGTGGTTGGCCGGGAAAGACAATATGGAAATGTATATTAATAAAGCTTCCCACCGCGAGAGGCTTCGAAACAGAGGACAAGACAATGTTCTTGAATATACTTTTACTATAGATAATGTCCGGGCCTTACCTTTACTTCGTAAAGAGGATAAAAGACTCTACAATGCCTCACTGAACAAAGATTGAGTTTACCCGTTTGGGGAAAAAACATTAAAAACTGATAAAAATGGCCGGAGAAAATGGATTTCAATATCATTCGGAACAATTTGCCGATATTCGGATTTTAAGGTATAAGATACCCGGTTTCGGGAATTTAGGTTTAAAACAAAAAAAACTTCTTTATTATCTCTATGAAGCTGGCCTGGCGGGAAGGGATATCATTTGGGATCAGAATTACAAATACAATCTCTTGATCCGCCATGTTTTGGAAAATATTGTTCTTACCTATTCCGGGGATAAAGATACGCAAGCATGGAAAAAGTTCATGGTGTATGTAAAAAGGGTCTGGTTTTCTAATGGTA
>JAIPBX010000028.1 GCA_021738485.1 Bacteroidales bacterium
ACAGGAAAAGCTACCCGGCCACAAAAAAAAATAGGTATGAGGGCGCACCATGAGATAAGCTGGCTGGTTAAGGCCAGCCAGCCTTTTTTATATTTTACTGAAAATCAGATAATTAAAATTTTAGCTTGACGGCTATGGGATTTAGGGGTGGGATGTGGGAAGTTGAAAAGTAAGGGGGGCTTGTTTGCTAGTTTCAAGCTACCTGGCCTCACCCTCCAAACCTCCCTAAAGGGAGGCTTTAAGAGGGAAGCTTTACGGTAGTTTTTACGACACGATATCTATTAAAGCTTATTTAATATTTTCATCAAACAAAAGAGGTAATTATCTACCCCTCTTCAAGTCCCCTTCAGGGGATTTAGGGGTGGGGTGCGGGAAGTTGAAATGGAAGGTCGGCTTTTTGTTAGTTTCAAGCTACCAGGTGTCACCCTCCAAACCTCCCTAAAGGGAGGCTTTAAGAGGGAAGCAATACGGTATTTTTAAGACACGATAACGTATTAAAGCTTATTTATTTTTTCATCAAACAAATGAGGTAATAATCTACCCCTCTTCAAGTCCCCTTCAGGGGATATAGGGGTGGGGTGTGGGTAGTTGAAATGGAAGCTCACCTCTCCTAATCTCTTTTCTTTTACGAAGTCCTATTTTCTTGTACTTTTGCACGATATTTTAAATTAATTTGTCAGGAAAATGGAACAACGGCTGGCGCAAGCTACAACGGAGCTTATTCAGGAATTATACGGGCAGGAGCTGGCAACGGCGAAAATCACCGTGCAGAAGACCCGTAGTGAGTTCAAAGGAGATTTCACTATCGTCACATTTCCCATAGCACGCTTTTCAAAAAAGTCTCCCGAACAAACCGCCGATGAATTGGGCGCAAAACTCATTGAGAGACTGGAAGAGCTGGCCGGTTACAATGTTATCAAGGGCTTCTTAAATCTGGAGCTTAGCGATGATTTTTGGTTGGATTTTGTGAAAAAAGAAAAGACCAATACGGAAATTGGATTCAATAAATCTTCAGAAGTGAATGCCCCGGTAGTGATAGAATATTCTTCCCCGAATACCAACAAGCCCCTTCACCTGGGCCATATCCGTAACAATCTTATCGGTTATTCCATATCCAATATCCTGGAGGCTGATGGTTTCAACACTGCTAAGGTCAACCTGGTAAACGATCGCGGTATTCATATTTGCAAATCCATGCTGGCCTGGCAAAAGTGGGGTGAAGGAGAAACCCCGGAGCAAGCCGGCGTGAAAGGCGATCATCTGATCGGCAAATACTATGTGATGTTTGATGGAGCGTACAAGCAACAGGTCAGCGAGATGATAGAGCAGGGGCATAGTGAGGAGGAGGCAAAGAAAAATGCTCCCCTTTTACTGGAGGCCCAGCAGATGCTTAAGAAATGGGAAGAGGGGGACAGCGAAACCGTGGCGCTGTGGAAAAAAATGAATGACTGGGCCTACAAAGGTTTCGATAAGACATATAAGCGCCTGGGAGTGGATTTTGATAAGATTTATTATGAATCGGAAACATACCTGCTGGGAAGGAATATTGTCCTGGAAGGCCTGGAGAAAGGTATCCTGTTTAAAAAAGAAGACGGATCTGTATGGGCAGATTTCTCGGAAGAAGGGCTGGATGAAAAACTTTTATTGCGTTCCGACGGTACTTCCGTTTACATGACCCAGGATCTGGGAACCGCTGTGTTGCGCTATAGTGACTACAACCCCCATGAAATGATTTATGTGGTGGGGAATGAGCAGATTTACCACTTTGATGTCCTCAGCCGCTTGTTGAAAAAGCTGGGGTACCAATGGTACGGAAAGGTAAAGCATCTGTCGTATGGTATGGTGGAATTGCCGGAAGGGAAAATGAAGTCGCGCGAAGGAACAGTCGTGGATGCCGATGATTTGATGGAGGAGATGATTGCACGGGCCAAAGAGACTACTCAGGAATTAGGAAAAATTGAAGGCCTGACCCGTGAAGAAGCCGAGAAGCTTTATCACACCATCGGCATGGGGGCGCTGAAGTATTTTATCCTTAAAGTTGATCCCCAAAAGACCATGACATTTAATCCGGAAGAATCTATCGACCTTAACGGAAATACAGGCCCTTTTATTCAATATACGCATGCCCGGATAAAATCCGTTATGCGGAAGGCAGAAGATAAGGGAGCTTCGGATGAGTTTACTACTATCCCCTCCATACATCCGCGCGAAAAGGTCATTCTTAAGCGTCTGTATGATTTCCCGAATGTGGTTAAGCAGGCCTCTCAAACCTACAGTCCGGCGTTGATAGCTAATTACACCTATGAATTGGTTCGGGAATTCAATCAGTTTTACCAGGAAGTATCTATTTTGTCGGCCGAAACACAGCAACAGGCCGGTTTTCGCCTTAGCCTGGCGGAAGTGAGCGCTAAGGTCATTCACAATGCCATGGGATTACTGGGAATTGATGTGCCGGAGCAAATGTAAAGAGGCCTTGCACCAAATAACAAACCCTAAAACTTAAATATCAAAACCCAAACCCAAATATCAAACAAATTTCAAATTTTAAATTCCAAAAGGACACAAATTCAAGCGTAATAAAAGCCTTGATTGACTGAAATTTATTATTTAATTGAGATTTGGTGCTTGTGATTTGGAATTTCTCACAAATGATAGCTTGTACATCGGCTATTTTGAAGAAAAAGGCCCCATCATGGGGCCCTTCTGAATAGTTAACCAAAAATTTAGTGCAGGATAACTGCCTTTATTTAATTGAAAGACCTCAAGGAGATTAAAAAAGTTGTGTGAAAAGGGAATTTTTCCTAAGAATTTTTTTGATTGCAATTAATGCAAATCTATATAGAGATAAGATTCGCTTCAATCATCCAATCATACATCCATCCATTCAATCAATCATTCATTCAGCCATCCATTCCCTAATCTTTCATAAAAACTTACAAACCTGAAAACATAGAAACCCAAAAACCTCAAAAAATATTAATTTTGTGGGCGTTTTAAAAAAGGAAGAAAAACATGTTTGAAGGATTATCAGAAAAGCTGGAGCAATCATTTAAGATGCTGAAAGGGCAGGGGCAAATCACGGAAGTGAACGTGGCCGAGACCCTCAAAGAAGTACGTAAAGCCCTTTTGGATGCTGACGTGAGTTTTAAAGTAGCCAAAAACTTCACCAAAGAGGTGCAGCAAAAAGCCCTGGGACAAAAGATACTTTCTTCGGTATCGCCCGGCCAATTGATGGTGAAGATTGTTCATGACGAGCTTACCCAGCTGATGGGGGGTGAACATGTGGATATAAACCTGGAAGGCAGCCCGTCGGTGATTTTGATTGCAGGATTGCAGGGATCCGGGAAAACCACCTTCTCAGCCAAGCTGGCCTATCAGCTCAAGAACAAGCGCAGCAAGAGCCCCTTACTGGTGGCCGGCGACGTTTATCGCCCTGCTGCTATCGACCAGCTGAAAGTGCTGGGCGAGCAGATTGGTGTGGAAGTTTATGATGAAGAGGGGCAGAAAGATCCGGTTAAAATCTCCAAAAATGCGATCAAACATGCCAAAAATGACGGCCATGATGTGGTAATTATCGACACCGCCGGTCGTCTGGCTATCGACCAGACCATGATGGAGGAGATTTCGGCGATTAAGAAAGCCGTTACTCCCCATGAATCCTTGTTTGTCGTTGACTCCATGACCGGTCAGGATGCTGTCAATACAGCCAAAACCTTTAATGAGCAAATCGACTACGACGGCGTGGTGCTTACAAAACTGGACGGGGATACCCGCGGTGGTGCGGCCCTTACAATTCGTCGCGTTGTGGATAAGCCTATTAAGTATGTCGGTATTGGCGAGAAAGTCGATGCCCTGGATATATTCTACCCCAAACGTATGGCCGACCGTATCCTTGGCATGGGTGACATCGTTTCCCTGGTAGAGAAAGCCCAGGAGCAGTTCGATGAGCAGGAGGCCCAAAAGCTGCAGAAGAAAATTGCCAAGAATCAGTTTAACTTCGAGGATTTTCTCCAGCAGATCAAGCAGATCAAGAAGATGGGTAATGTGAAGGATTTGATGAGTATGGTGCCCGGGATGGGCAAAGCTATCAAAAACATGGATATCGATGACGATGCTTTTAAAGACATTGAAGCTATCATTTATTCCATGACCCCCGAAGAGCGAAATAATCCAAAGCTGCTGAACGGAAGCCGCCGCCAGCGCATCGCTCAGGGCAGCGGCACATCGGTGCAGGAAGTGAACCGCCTTATAAAACAGTTTAAAGAAACCTCTAAGATGATGCGTAGTATGCAGAAAGGCGGAGGCAAAAACCTTATGGATGCCATGCAAAATATGGGTGGAATACAACGTTAAAAATATAAGCCATGAATCTTATTGACGGAAAAGAGATAGCCGACCAGGTAAAAGAGGAAATAAAAAAAGAAGTTTCGCAAATTATCGACAATGATGACAAAGCGCCTCACCTGGCGGCAATTTTGGTAGGGGAGGACCCGGCCAGCCAAACTTACGTGAAAAATAAGGAGAAAGCCTGCAAAAGGGTCGGGATGATATCCTCGGTGTATAACATGCCGGCACAAACCTCCCAGGAAGAGTTGCTCGAAACGGTTGATTTTTTGAACAATGACCCCGAAGTTGATGGATTTATCGTTCAGTTGCCTCTACCCGATCATATTGATGAAGACACCATTATTCAGGCCATAAAACCTGAAAAAGATGTGGATGGCTTCCACCCGGTCAATCTTGGTAAGATGATGCTGGGCCAGCCCGCTTTCCTGTCAGCAACCCCCAATGGAATCATGGAATTGCTTGAAAGAAGTGATATTGATACGCAGGGGAAGCATTGTGTGGTACTTGGCCGCAGCAACATTGTAGGGCGTCCCATAAGTGTTTTGATGTCGCAAAAAGCTAAACCCGGTAATGCCACTGTTACCGTGTGTCATTCACGTACCCGTAATCTCGAAGAATACGTCAAACAGGCGGATATTTTGATTGCAGCAATGGGTAAGCAGGAGTTTGTAACAGCCGACATGGTTAAAGACAACGTGGTGGTGATTGATGTAGGGATACACCGCGTGACGGATGATACAAAGAAAAAAGGCTACCGCCTGGTGGGCGATGTCGATTTTGAGGAGGTGAAGAAGAAAGCTTCTGCGATTACTCCCGTCCCTGGGGGTGTAGGGCCAATGACCATTGCCAGCTTGCTTAAGAATACGCTGAAAGCGGCGAAGAAGGGTGTTTAATGGCTATGGGGTGGTATTCATAGTTATTTGTGTTGAAGTACGTCATTCGGTAGTCACTGGTTGAATGATTGAATGGATGTATGGTTGGATGGTTGAATGCATGTATGAATGAATCGCGACGCTTGCTGGCGCGCATTTGCAATGCGTGTCTTCTTTTCTTAGCGTTTTTAACGCTCTTTCCGTGACGTTGGTTTTCCAAAGTATCTGCCGGGTGCGTCACAGACGCAAAGATGAATACGCCCGCGAAACATTCGCGCGCGAGTTGCAAGAATGGGGGGGCAAAGCGTCTTCGCTTTGACCAACGGTTTTCATGTGGTCAGCGAAACAATCGACGAAGAGAAAAAGCATTCACAAACAGGAGACAGAATAGCTGAATGATACCGTATGACTGATTATCCAGCTTTTGGCGCTGCCTTTGCGGGGAGGGGAAGATGGAAGGTCTGACCGATTTCGGGTTTCGAGTCTCGGGTCCTGAGTTTCGGATTTTGGATGGGTAATTTGTAATTTGTAGGGAAGAAATGCATGAATGCATGCCCGTCTTTAATTCGTGCATTCGTGGCTTATTACATCTGAAAGGCAATTGGCATCGACAGGGTGACCGGCTTCGGCTTACCGTTTTGAAGGGCCGGTAACCAGTCAGGCAATAGATTCATTATTCGTATTGCCTCCTTATCACAACCATAACCAATACCCTCCACAACCTTCACATTTTCTATCGAACCGCAAGTATTTATGGTGAATTTAACCCGAACCATCCCTGTAATACCATTCTTTCTGGCTTTTGCCGGATAAACCAGGAACTTTCTCAAAAACCAAAAAAGCGCTTTTTGTCCGCCGGGAAACCTGGGTTGTGCCCCTACCACTTTAAATTCTCCCATATTGATACGCTCTTCTATAGTTTGGTATGGTTCTATGAATTCTTTCAATTCAGGATAGTCATCTGACCGGAAGTAGGAAGCTTTTAGCTCACCCATTTTCTTAGCCACGGAACGATGATTGGAATTTCCCTCAAAATCTTTCAGTGTAGTATCGTTTCCTTTTACCACCATCTTACCTGTAGCAATCAGAGACCCGTTGTTATTATTATAATTCCTGAATGGACCAATCATATTACCGGTTGTGGTATCGTATTCGGCTACACGATAATATGAGGCCATTTGTCTTAAATTGAACGTCTTTTTTCATATTTTTGTTTTAAGATGAATTTTTGTTATGAGGCTTTTTAGACTGCCTTCATCAAATATAACCATCATATCCTTCAATCAAAATTCTTTCCCGATCCACAAAAAAATATTAAGTTAGCCCTTCTTTTTAGCATTGGATTATGAGATGGATGAAACAACTATGTATTTTTTTGTTGTTGGGGCTTATGGTACCCTTCGTCTTCGGTCAGCAGGAATTAACAACGGATAACCAAAAGGCAAGGAAGTTTTTTGAAAAAGCCCGGGAAGCCTATCATTCCCGACAATATGAAAAAGCGCTGCAATACGCTTCCAAAGCTTTATATAAGGATTCCGCTTTTTTAGAAGCCTACCTCGTTTCTGCCGAAATACAAATGCATCTTGATAATGATCGTAACGCTAAGCAATATCTCCGAAAAGCCATAGCCATTGATACGGGGAAGTATCCCATAGCCCATAAATGGTTGGGAAATATTGCATATCGGGGTAATCACTTTGAAAAGGCCGTGAGTTATTACGAACAATATCTTTCCTATAAAGAGGATCCGAAAGTTGCAAAGAAAATTAAAGAAGCTGAATTCCGGAAAAAATTTTATGACCATCCCGATACCTTGGCGATTAGGAATTTAGGCAGCGGTGTCAATTCGATGAATTGTGAATTCGTTAATGCTATAACTTTAGACAACAGCGAGTTATATTATACGGTAAAACCACAGAATACACCCAACAAGCGTTTTGAAAACCGCACGCGGGATGAGGATTTCTTTTATTCAATCAAAAAGGACAGTCAATGGGTGAAGCCGCGGCCGGTAGGTTCTTCCATCAATACTTCCTTTAATGAGGGAGCTATGCACTTATCGTCGGATGGAACATACCTGTATTTCACGTCTTGCCGGGGGATGGAAGGATATGGAAGCTGTGACATTTATTTTGCCGAGCGGATAAATGATACGGTTTGGGGGAGGTCCTATAACCTTGGCTCTACCATTAATACCCGGTATTGGGAAACGCAACCCTGTTTTGCTGCTGACGGTAAAACGCTCTATTTTGTCAGCAGCCGTTCCGGGGGAAAGGGTGGGGCGGATATTTGGAAAGCAACACAAAAAGACGACGGAAGCTGGAGCAAACCCGAAAATCTTGGTGAAACAATCAATACTTCCGGGGAAGATATGGCCCCCTACCTCCATCCCGACGGGGAAACGCTTTATTTTTCCTCGGACGGTCATAAAGGACTGGGTGGTTCGGATATATTTATGAGCCGCAGAATAGGCGATAGTGCATGGTCGGAACCAGAAAATCTGGGTTATCCTATCAACAACAATGGCGACCAAATCAATATGATTGTAGATGCTGCAGGCACTAAAGCATTTATCTCTTCCAGGGATTCTACTTCTATGGGGTGCTACGATATCTACTCCTTCACACTTCCGGACGAATACCGTCCTGAAAAAGTTTCTTATTTAAAAGGCTACGTCTATGATGCGAAAAGTAAAAAGCCTTTGAAAGCCACATTGGAGTTGGTAGAGCTGGAAAGTGGTAAAACGGTGGTAACTTCTGAATCGAGAAAAGATAATGGCCGCTTTATGGTGGCTTTGCCCACAGGCCGCGAATATGCCCTGCATGTGCATCGCAAGGGTTACCTTTTTTATTCCGAACATTTTTCCTTTATAAATAAGCCGGCCGAACCTATGGAGAAAGATATACCCCTGCAGCCGGTACGCCTTAATGCTTCAGAGCAACTCAATAACATTTTCTTTGCTTTTGACTCGGATTCGCTTATCCCGAAATCGCGGAGTGAACTTGACCGATTGCTGAATTTTATGAAGCAAAACCGGGGACTTGAAATTGAAATACAAGGCCATACCGACAGCATAGGCACTGCAGCTTACAATAAAGAGCTATCCAGGCAAAGAGCGATAAAAGTGTATGAATACCTCGCGGACAACTCGGTGCCACAGCATCGTATGACGGTGAAAGGGTTTGGCGAAGAACAACCCGTGGCTACCAATCAAACAGAAGAAGGACGAGCCCGGAATCGGCGAACCGAAATTAAAATTACCGCAATTTTAAACGAATGACAGGATTTATGACACCAAAATATAGCATGCTGCTTTTCGTGTTTGTTGCCCTGACCATGACAACATCCGCGCAGAATGCCCAGGAAAAGGCGGAGAGAAAGCTTTCGCTGCAGGTGGATAACCTGAATTTTTTTAGGAACAATGAGTTTTTCTCCGGGTTAACAGAGGGTTATACTTTGCTGGGATTTCATATCACTCCTACTGTCAGGTACCATTTGCGGGACAAACTTACTGTTAAGGGCGGCTTGCATGCCCTCAAATATTCCGGCAGGGAAAATTTCAGAAAGGTGAGCCCTTATTTTGGTTTGCAATACCGTTTTAGCCCCGGCTTTTCTATGACTATCGGTTCTCATTCCATAAAAAACCGGCATCGTCTTGTGAACCCGATATTCAGTGTGGAGCGAAAGATTGATGCTTATGTGGAAAACGGATTGAATTTCCTGTACTCAAAACCGGATTTTTACGGGAATATCTGGCTTGACTGGGAGCAATTTATTTACCGCAACGATCCTTTCAGAGAAAAATTTACTGCCGGCGGATCCTTTGATTGGCGGGTAACTTCCGCAGCGTCGAAGGTGAAATTGAGTATTCCAATGCAGTTCCTGGTGCGTCATAAAGGTGGGCAAATCAATGACACCGGCTTACCCACCACATCGGTTTTTAATTATACCTCGGGAGCTAAACTTGGTTATAGTTTTTCACATAGTTTTATCCGCCAGGCGGGAATAAACTTCCTTTACCTGGGTTACCGGGAATTGTCCGATAAGGATATTAATCTATATAAAAATGGGAAAGCTTTGTATCCTCTAGCCGAAGCCAGGTCTGAATACAGCCGGTTAAGGATAGGCTATTGGCATGCCCGGAAATTTTATGCACCCTTGGGGCATCCGATGTTTCAGAATATAGCGAAGGAGGATGCAACCAGCGGGAAAAAGAAACGCAGGATGTTGACCGCAGGTTTCCGCTATCGCCGCCAAGTGCTTGAAGGCGTGGTTATCAGTGTAGACTGGGACAATTACATAAATACCGGTAACGGGGATTGGAATTATACATATGCCCTTTCCGTTAGCTTTCAGGAAGAATTTTTTCTTAAAAAGTTACAGAAACCATAGGCCCACTTGGAAAAATCGGGTAAACTTCAAGAATAAAAGAAGGGCTCGTCCAAAAAGCCTAGTGAGAAAAAATTCAGCAACTTTTTACCCATAAATTCTATGGATGAAAATTGTTGAATATCAAAGAGTTTCGTTTTTCTAATTTGGCCTTGTCAAATTACTTTTTCGATAATTTTTTTCCTTTTTTGGACGGACCTTAACGTTTAGGCCGTACAATCAACGTTAGAGAGGTTGGTCAAAACGTCTTCGTTTTGATTCGGAATTCTTGCAGCCTCTGGCTGCCCAATCCAACATGTAAGCCCTGAAATAATTGCTATTCTTTAATGAATTTCTTTACCATTATTTCTTTATCTGTTTCTGCCTTGATTAGGTATATTCCACTTGCATATCTTGTTACATCAAGGGTTGTCCGGGTGTTTTCCATTTCAAGCTTTTCAATTACTTGTCCCTGTGCATTACGTATTTCAAGCTTTGCCTTCTTGGGTAGTTTAATTTCAAGCTTATCCTTAGCAGGATTGGGATAAATAGCCATCTCATCTTCTGAGATTTTTTGAACTTTGTTGGGAAAATCCATTACATAGACCCCGTTTAAAGTCCCGGCATAAATCTTTGCAGTATCAGCCCGGCTTAGGGCAAGACAATAGACCACACTATCGTCCAGGCCTGTATTGATAGTTTCCCAGTTCATACCGCCATTTGTCGTTATCTTCACCCCACCGCTGGAATTTGCTGCATACACTGTATTCGGGTTAAGGGGATTGATAAGAATGTCGGTAATAAAAATCCCCCCTTCTGTTCCGGCTAAATAAATTTGCCCTGAACCGGGGCACCGGGATTTATATGCTCCAGGGCTAAAACATTTTTATTTGCCAGGCTGTCATTCATTTGTGTCCGGGTATTTCCATAATCACTACTTTCATGCACACCCTCACCTTTTGATCCTGCCACCACACTTCCGTCAGGATAAGAAGGAATCATAACGGAAGAAGCCCTGAACATCCATCCTGAGATAGACCAGCTATTGCTACCGTTATCGGATTTATAGACGCCATCACTATAAGAGCCTAGTCCCACAGTTGCATACATAGTATCAGCATTGGGGTGGAAGACCATCGAATTAAAGTCATTGTAAACCGTATCCCAACTATTTCCACCGTCAGTAGATTTGTAAGTCTTGTTGCCACAGACGAATATTGTGCCGGGATTCTCAGAATGAACGGCAATGTCATTAATTTTTTTCACCGTGAAAATCTAAGTTACTATCTGGAGATATCATTTTTTATCAGGCTTCCGCCAGAAGGTAGATAGCTACAAGTGCCAGGATGACTCCGGCCCAGTTGGCCTTGTTGATTCGCTCTTTGAAGAACAAATAGCCTATAATTGTTGCCAGCGCGACTACACTGATATTGTAAATCGGGACAATGACCGATACAGGAATTTCTTCCATGCCTCTCAAAAAATAAAAGGTGGAATACCAGTTGAAAACACCCAGCAGTGTACCAGCTATAATGTTGCGGAGGTGAAAAGAGAATACAAGCTTTCGGTTGGAGAAGAAAGAAACGGTAAAACCAATGATTAAAGCCACCAGGAAAGCAGTAGCAAGAAAAAGGACAAATTCCCCATTGATATAAAAATGTTGGGATACCTTGAGCATGGAGTCATTGATACCGACAGCCAGGAAAAGCAGAATAGGCAGGTAAAGATAGCGTTTGTCCACATCAACGCCTTTGTCCTTCTGAAAGGAGAGGTAAAAAGCGGTAAGGCCGATGATGATCCCTCCGATTTTCAGCAAATTTAGCTCATCCCCGAAAATGATAAACCCAAGGGAGGCCGGAATCACTACCGACATCCGGCTGGCGATGCCCGTTACAGCTACACCGGCCTTTTGGGCCGACATGGCAAAAAAATTGAAAGCAATGATTAAGGTGAAGCCTACGATTACGGCAGCCCAAAACCAACTTTTCCCGGGAAACTCCAGGAAGTTTACTTTCTCGATAACTGTCGAATAGCCCAGCGCCGATGCTACAAAGTAGTTGGTCGTGATGGCAGGCAGTTTTTTTATGTTATATTTATCAAATAATCGGAAGGTGACGATTATCAGCGTGGAAGCGACGATAGCAAGAATTAAAAATATCATGGTTTTCTTTTTTGCGGGTGCAATATTAGGAGGATTCTTTAGTTTTTGAAAATGCAATCACTATTTTGACCATGGAATGACTGGAAATGAATATAAAAGAATTAAAAAACAGTTTGGAAGAGGCACTTGCGGATGTATATTCCTCGCCCGAGCGGGAACAGGTTGTATTTCTTGTAATGGAATGGCTGACCGGTTTTTCAAGGCCTCAGCAAGTTATCTATGGCGAAAACGAAGTAAGTAAGGCAATTACTGCTAAGGCTTTCGGGATAGCGGAAAAACTCAAAAAAAGCGAACCTCTTCAATATGTTTTAGGGGAAACTGAATTTTATGGTTTGTCGTTCTCTATAAACCCCGGTGCGCTCATTCCCCGCCGCGAAACCGAAGAGCTTGTGGAATGGGTGATTGACACGTTAAAGAGGCTTCCAGCAAAACGTAAACTACTGGATATAGGAACAGGCAGTGGTTGTATAGCTATTGCCCTGAAAAAGAACCTGTCGCAATTGAGGGTTTCGGCATGGGACATTTCGGAAAATGCCCTTGAAGTTGCCCGAAAAAATGCTGATAAAAACCATGTGTCTATAACATTCGATAAGAAGGATATTCTGAATAATCATGTTCAAAAGAATTTTGATGTGATTGTTAGTAACCCGCCCTATGTTCCGGTATCGGATAAGAATAAAATGGCTCCGAATGTGTTGGATTATGAGCCCGAAG
The DNA here is from genome assembly GCA_021738485.1 of Bacteroidales bacterium. Taxonomy (GTDB): domain Bacteria; phylum Bacteroidota; class Bacteroidia; order Bacteroidales; family JAIPAH01; genus JAIPAH01. Next base: position 12,463 of record JAIPBX010000028.1, read on the forward strand.
AAGCTCTTTTTGTTCCTGACGATAATGCATTACGTTTTTATTACGCCATAGCGGATTTTTCATTGAATAATTTGTCTCCTGGAGGATATCTGTTTCTGGAAATTCACGAGCTAAAAAGCATAACAATCCGTGAATATTTAGAAAGAGTCGGTTTTCAGAAAGTGGAAATTCGTGAAGATATGCAAGGTAAACCGAGAATGATAAAAGCAGAGAAAAAAGAGTAAGTGATTTTTCTTTTAATTTTAAAAGCTTACTTCCATTGTTAAATTAACCCCAAAGAGCTACTTTGAAAGAAAATTTTTTAAATAGGAGGAACTCTTTGTTGATAGCGACTTAGCGGTTTTGAACACGCTGAACTCATGATAATGAATGAATTTCTTCAAAATCCATCAATGCAACAAACTATTGAACATCTTATTTTGTTGTGATATTGCATATACTGATGTATCTTGCAACAAATTAAATGATAAAACTATGGCAACAAACGAGAATTACGATGTAGACATTGAAAAGCTCGCCAAAAAATATTACAAGCACATCATATCCGTGGTTGTAATACTTATTTTAGGCGTCAATGCATTTTTCCAGGTAGGGCCTGAAGAAGTGGGAGTAATCACACGATTCGGGAAACACGTCCGTACAGTTAGTTCAGGGCTTAAAACCAAGGTCCCCTTTTTGGAAGACGTGTATAAAGTACCCGTGGAAAGACAAATTAAGCAAGAATTTGGGTTTCGAACCGCTCAGGCTGACGTCCGAACCAGCTATGCCCGTTCCAGCACTACCAAAGACGAATCGCTGATGCTTACCGGCGATTTAAACCTGGCTAATGTAGAGTGGGTGGTACAGTATCGCATTGATAATGCGTACAATTATCTGTTTAAAGTGCGAAATGCAGAAAATACACTTCGTGCTATTTCAGAAGCTGTAATGCGCGAGGTGGTAGGTGACCGAACTGTAAATGAGGTGCTTACCATTGGCCGCGCAGAGGTGGCGTCGAAGGCAAAACTGAAAATTCAGGAGATTGCCAGGGAATATTCCCTGGGGATACAAGTCGCTCAGGTAGTGCTTCAGGATGTCAATCCTCCTGATCCGGTTAAGCAGGCGTTTAACGCGGTAAACGAAGCGCAGCAGCAAAGAGAGACTATGATCAACCAAGCAAAATCGGAATACAACAAAGTGATTCCAAAGGCTCGCGGCCAGGCCGAAGAGACCATTCAGAAAGCCGAAGGATATGCAACAAAGCGTGTAAATAATGCTCAGGGTGAAGTAGCCCGGTTCAAAGCGGTATATAAAGAGTATAGAAGAGCACCGGAGGTGACCAAGCGAAGACTCTATCTTGAAGCTATGCAGGAAGTTATTCCTAAGCTGGGAGATAAGATCATTACTCAGGGCGATGGTAATAACACTATTCCTTTGCTTAATATGCAAATGAGGAAGGGCAATAAATAATTGTTTACACACTGAAAAAGTAGAAAATATGAAAAGAAATAAAATCATAGCGATAATAGTTGTTATTTTAGTAGGTATCATTGTCATTGCACAAAGTGCCTATGTAATAAAAGAAACAGAGCAAGTGGTGATCACCCAGTTCGGTAAACCGATCGGGGATCCGGTCACAGAACCCGGCCTGAAATTTAAGGCACCATTCATACAAACAGCAAACTATTTTGAAAAGCGTTACCTTGAGTGGGACGGAGACCCCAACCAGGTACCTACAAAAGATAAAAAATTCATTTTTGTCGATACCTATGCCCGTTGGCAAATAACCCAGCCCTTGCAGTTTTATAAACGTTTAACCAATGAACGGGGCGCTCAATCACGACTTGATGACCTGCTTGACGGTGAAACACGGGATGCCGTCGCCAGTCATGATTTGGTTGAACTGGTCAGAAATACCAATCGCCAGGCGGAAACTTCAGGAAAAATCTCAGAGCTTATCGAAGATTCATTAGCTGATATTAATGTGGGACGCAAAAAAATTCAGGATATGGTGCTGGAGACAGCCAATAAACAAGCAGAAGACTTAGGAATTAAGATATTGGATTTTCGCTTTAAGCGGATTAATTATGTTGAAAATGTACGTAAACGCGTTTATGACCGGATGAGGAGTGAGCGTATTCGTATAGCCGATAAGTTCCGTTCCGAAGGTCAGGGTGAGGCTTCCCGTATTAATGGTAAAAAAGAACGCGAGCTGAATCAGATACAATCGGAGGCCTTTAAAGAAGCAGAGAAGATTAGGGGTAGAGCGGATGCCCAAGCAGCCAATATTTATGCCGATGCATACAATCAATCGCGGAATTCGCAGAAGTTTTATGAGTTTACTAAAACGCTTGAAACATTCCGAAAGACTTTTGATACCTCAACAACAGTAATCTTTTCGGATAAGAGCGAACTGTATAAATATCTGCAAACTATCGAATAGTTTACCGGGTATATGCTTTTTTTTAAAATCCCTTGCCGCTGATGGTGAGGGATTTTTTCTTATGTGGCCCCATGTGCCTTATGTGGGTGAATATTATTTTCCTTACCTTTTCCCCGCTTAAATATTAGCGTAAGTTTATGGCAGCATTTGAACAGTTGTTTGATTTTCTTAAGATAGTTAGTATATCAACCCTTTCCCAGCTTATCGGGATATTCGGGGTGTTTTTCGCTGCAGGTCTGGTTTTATACCTTCTAGCCCGCTTTACCCGGAACGCCTTTGCCAGGGCTGGAGCTCGCCAATTGGATATATTACTTACCGGGTGGATCGGCACCCCGGTACACGAGCTGGGTCATGCTTTTTTCTGCCTGGTTTTTTTTCACCGGATTGAAGCTATTAGGCTTTTCCGCCCCAACTCTGCTGACGGCTCTTTAGGGTATGTTCAACATTCATACAGCCACAGCAGTTATTACCAGAAAATCGGAAATCTTTTCATCGGAGCGGGTCCGATAATTTTCGGGGCCATTGTCTTGTACACCATTATGTATTATTTGCTGCCTAATCAGCACACCCCAATGGCAGTTATATCCTCATCGAATTTGCAAATGAGTAATATTCTTAACCTTGGCGATAAATGGGATGCGGTTTACCGTTCCGGGTATGCGATGGTTCAGGCCATTTTTACACATGAAAATTTAACTTTCCTGAGTTTCTGGGTTTTTCTGTATGCTTCATTAGCTGTTGCCTCCCACATGGAACTGAGTCCGTCCGATATTAAAGGGATGTGGAGTGGACTGTTAACACTGATTGTGCTGCTTCTGCTGGTCAACTTTGTCACCCTCCTTTTTGGATTGGATATCAGTAAGTATGTCTTCATGGTCAACCGCTACACCGGAATGTTTTTCGGCTTGTTTGTCTACGCCATCGTCATTTCCGCCATCAACTTTATCCTGTCGTATGTTCTCCTTACCTTATACACGCTTATAAGGTACAGGCGGTTGTTTAATCCCATTTTTTGAAGACAGATAGTTAATTGGTAATTGGTTGATTGGTAGAAATCCCAAATAACAAATCCCAAATTTCAAAGGAAGAAAAGAGAGGATGTTTGGAGTTTGAAAATTGGAATTTATTTGAAATTTGGTGCCTGGGATTTGGGATTTTAGAGTTACTACGGAGGTCCCTGCTCATACCGAGTATCGACCCTCCGGGGATTCGGGCGGTGACTTCCTCATTTACAACCATTCGTTTTCCTAAATCCCTTGGGATTTACATGTTTATAGAAAAGATGGCAAGAAAAACGTCTGCCGACTCCAGCGGAGTCGTATTTTACAAACCCGGAAGCCGTTTTTGTGGTATCATTCGACTCCTAACGGAGTCGGAAGAAAGATGTATCTGGCGGTATTTTTCTATACACATGTGATGCCTCCGGCATCAAGAGCTTTTCCCCACACCACCCGCAAACCGAGTCATTTCGACTGGAGAGGCTGCGCCATCGGGCGGTTTGATTGTTTATCCCAACGATAGCGGCGCAGCCTTGGAGGGAGAAATCTATTCTTTTGGCCAATGGATGACGAAACGGCAGTGTACTGTAAAATTTGCCAAATCTCATCCTGCAAGCATCCGGGAGAAATCCCAAATAACAAATCCCAAATTTCAAACAAGCCCCAAACCCCAATTTTCAAAAGAAGAAAAGAGAAGAGGTTTGGGGTTTGAAAATTGAAATTTGTTTGGAATTTGGTGCTTGAGGTTTGAAATTTACCCCTTGGGGTTTGGAATTTTAGCCCCCGATGGTTACAGGATCAATTCATCATAGCTACGGTTATCCTCATTTTTTCGTTACTTTTGATAGCCGAATGACGCAAAAACAAACCCTATGAAAATACTGCACACCGCCGACTGGCATTTGGGAAAGCGCCTGGAGAGTTTCAGCCGGCTGGAAGAACAGCGCAAAGTACTGGAAGAGATTACCGAAGTGGCTAAAGCCAAGGACGTAGATGTCGTGCTTATTGCCGGCGATTTGTTTGATACCTACAATCCCTCCACAGAAGCGGTAGAGCTGTTTTACAAAACCCTGAAAAAGCTTTCGGACAATGGCCGGCGGGCTGTAATAGCCATAGCCGGGAATCATGACTCACCGGATCGTATCGAGGCACCCGACCCGTTGGCGCTGGAGAATGGGATTATATTTTCAGGATACCCTTCTTCTCAGGTCACTGATTTTTCGTTGGATAGCGGATTGAAAGCCAAACGTTCCGAGCCGGGTTTTCTGGAGCTGGATATTCCCGGAAGCCAATATCCTTTGCGATTGTTGATGACCCCATATGCCAACGAGTTCCGGTTGAGACATTTTCTGGAAAAAAGCGATGAGGAAGCCGAGCTTCGTCAGCTTTTGCAGGAGCGGTGGCAAAGCCTGGCAGATAGTTATTGCGATGATCGCGGTGTGAATGTGCTGCTCAGCCATCTTTTTATGGTCACAAAAGGACAGGAATTGCCGGAAGAGCCCGAGGATGAAAAACCCATCCTGCATGTGGGAGGTGCCCAGGCGATTTATAGCTCGAACATCCCTCATCAAATTCAATACACAGCTCTGGGACACCTTCACCGGTTTCAGAATGTAAGTGGCGACGATAAGAACCCGGTAATTTATTCCGGGAGTCCATTGAGCTATAGCTTCAGCGAGGCCGAACAGAAAAAATATGTAACGGTGGTTGATGTCGAACCGGGACAGAGTGCGCGTTTTGAAAAGATTGATTTGAACCGGGGCAGGAAACTGGTCCGCAAGCGTTTTGAAAGCACACAGGAGGCGGTGGATTGGCTGGCATGGAACCAGGATACACTGGTGGAGCTGACGCTGGTGGCCGACGAATATCTTACTTCAGCAGACCGCAAACAGCTATACCAGGCCCATGACGGGATAGTTACCATCGTTCCCGAAATCCGGAACAAGCCACAGGCTGAAAGCAAAAGCCGGCACATCAATCTTCAGCAAAGTATGACGGAGCTCTTTCGACGGTATTTCGCCCATCAGCATCAGCAGGAACCCAACGAAGAAATTATGGAGCTTTTTAAAGAAGTACAAGCCGAAAAGCCCAGCGAATGATACCACAAACACTCACCATCAAAGGACTTTATTCGTATCAGAAGGAGCAGACCATTGATTTTACTAAACTGCTGGAAGGACAGCTATTCGGAATTTTTGGCAGCGTTGGTTCGGGAAAATCCTCCATCCTGGAAGCCATCACATTTGCGCTTTATGGGGAGACCGACCGGCTTAATAAAAAAGACAACCGCAACTACAATATGATGAATTTGAAGTCGAATGAGCTTAAAATCGATTTCATTTTCAAGAATTACGACGACAAAGCGTACCGGTTTTATGTTCAAAGTAAGCGCCATGGTAAGGATTTTGACACGGTACGCTCATACAGCCGGAATGCCTATGTAGAATCAAACGGCAACTGGGAACCATTGGGGTCCATTACCGCCGACTCCATTACGGGCTTGACTTACGACAATTTCAGGCGTACTATTATCATCCCGCAAGGAAAATTCCAGGAATTTCTGCAGCTAAGCGATAAGGATCGCACCCAGATGATGAAGGAAATTTTCAACCTGGAAAAATATGAGTTCTACAGTCAAACTACCTCGCTGGAAAAGAAAAATAACGAGCGAAAAAGCAACCTGGAGGGGAAACTGAGCCATTACGCTGACATCACTAAAGATTCTCTGAAAGAGAAAGAGGAATATGTGGAAAAACTCGCAGGGCAGTGGGAAGAAAAGGAAAAAAAGGTCACCGGTCTGGAAGAAGAGCTGAAAAAACTGGAGAAGCTGAAAGAACTGTTTGACGAACTTCAGCAGAAAAAGCAGCATTACGATCAACTGCAAAAGCAGCAATTATCGTTTGAGAAAAGGGAGAAGCAGCTTCAGGCATATGAAAAGGCACAGAGGGATTTTAAAAATACCCTGGACCAAATCGAACGTCTTCAAAAAGATTTGGAGCAGGATAGAAAAAAGGGTGATGAGGAAAAAAAGGCATTGGATGACAAGAAGAAAACCCTTGAAGAGAAGCAACAGAAGTTTGAGGAGGCCGAGCAGAAATACAACCAATTGGATAAAAAGAAGCGGGAGAAAGAAGATTACGAGCTTTGGATAAAGGTGATTGCTGAAAAAGAGAAGCTGGCAGGGCTGGAAGAAAGCCTGGCGAAGGGAGAAAAGGAAGTGCAAAAAGTTACCAAAGCAAAGGAGGAGCTGGAAAAGCAAATGCAAAAATCCGAAAAAGAACTAGAGGAACTGAAGAAACAGCTTCCCGATCAGGCTAAGCTGACCGAACTCAAAACGTGGTTTACCTCCCGGAATAACATTATTCAGAACAAACAGCAGTCCGAGAAGGATATTCAGGAAACACAGGACAGAATTTCTGAAAGCCGGCAAAAACTTCCGGAATTGATTCCCTCTGAGATAGCCCAAAAAGCTGTGATTGAACTGAGCAGTGATTCTGAAAAAGTCATACAAGCTCTGATTTCGTATTATGGAAAACTGGAGCAGGATTTGGATGAGGTAGACAAAACCCTGGAACATCTGCAGCTTCAGCACAAGCTGGAAGAGTTTACCGATGCCCTGAAACAGGGGAAGCCCTGCCCATTGTGCGGTGCTACCGAGCATCCCGACATTATGGATGTGGAAAATGTGAACGAAAAGCTGAAAGAAAGCCGACAGAAAAGAAAGGAACTTAAAGAGGAGATGAAAAAATGCAATGAACTTATTCCGGAAGTAAGGAGTTTGCAGTCGGAGCAAAAGCAGTTGCAGCAATCGCTTGATAAAGCAAAAACATCTCTCCTGGAGAATGAAAAGAAATTAGAAGAGCATTACAAAATTTTCCGTTGGGAAGAATACAGTTCGGAAGACGAAAAGCAGGTGGACAATGATTTGAAAAAAGCCTCGGAGTTGAACCAGCAAATCAAAGAAAAGGAAAAGGCAGCAAAGGAGCAGAAAAGAACCCTGGATAAGGAAACGGAAAAGCTGCACAAATATGAGCAACGATTGCAGGAAGTAAAGAACCAACGCCTGCAAGCCAAATCGAATGTGGAAAGTTATACCGGTCAGCTAAAAATACTGAAAGCGGAAGATTTACCGGGCGATGCCGGAGAGGCAGAGCGAAAAAAGAAAGCATTGACAGAGGAAATTCAACGCATTGAACAAAACTACAAACAGCTCCAACAGGACGTTCAAAAATTGAATGAGCAGCGAGTGCAATTAGAAACCTCTCTCGAAAAACGGAATGAAACGATTGCCAAAAACGAAAAAGAGTTAGCCGGTTTAAAGCAAACGCTGAATGAAAAGTTGGAACAGTCGGATTTTACGGATTTGGAGAGTATCCGTGAAATTCTGAAAAAGGAGCTGGATGTTGAGAAAGAGCGAAATGAAATTAACCGTTTCAGGAGGGACTTGTATGCCGCACAAAAGGACCTGGAGACGTTGCAGGAAAAAATAAAAGACCGGGAATTTGAAGAAGAGCTTTACCAAAAGGCTAAAAAGGAGTTGGAGGAGCAGAAAAGAAAATTTGAGGAATTAAAGGAACAGCATACCAAAGCCAGGCATGAGCTGGAAGAGCTTCGCAAAAACCTGAAGGAGAAGGAAGCTATGGAGGCGGAGCTGGAAAAACTTAAGAAGCGGGCGGAAAACCTGGCCGTCCTGAAACAGTTGTTCAAGGGAAGTGGGTTTGTCAATTATGTCTCGTCGGTCTATCTTCAAAACCTGTGTGAAGCTGCCAATCAGCGTTTCTATAAACTCACCCGCCAGCAGATGCAGTTGGAGGTGGATGAAAACAACAATTTCAAGGTCAGGGATTTCCTTAACAACGGCAGGGTCCGAAGCGTGAAAACGCTTTCGGGAGGACAGACCTTCCAGGCTTCCCTTTCGTTGGCCCTTGCGCTGGCCGAGAGCGTACAGCAGCAAAACCAGGCGCAGCAAAACTTTTTCTTCCTGGACGAAGGATTTGGAACGCTGGATAAGGAAGCCCTGCAAACGGTTTTCGATACCTTAAAATCGCTGCGCAATGAGAATCGTGTGGTGGGCGTGATATCTCATGTGGAAGAGATGCAGCAGGAAATTGACATGTACATTCGCATCCATAATGATCCTGAAGAAGGTAGCCTGGTCTATCCAAGCTGGAGAATGGATCAAGGATAACAAAGTTCTTTTTAAAGATCGAAACGGTACCCGAAACCCAGGTTAATGGACAACACAGTGTTATCCAGTTCTCCCTTTGGGTTATCCATTTGGAGGCGGGAGTAATAATAGTCTCCTCCTACATTTATCCGCCATCGATCGGAGAGGTCGTAACGCAGCTCCCCGGTCAAATCAAAAGCAAAGGCGCTGTATTTATAACCCTCATCCCTGAGTGTCGTAATGCCTACTCCGGCCATGGGCTTTAACACCAGGCTAACGGTCTTTTCAAGAGGAATGATAAATGCTGGTCCGGCCAGATAGCTGCTGTTGAACCAATAATCCTTTTGGTACCCGCTTTTGATTTTTTCATGAGCGGTTTTTCTCCAAAAAAGGGCAGCACCTATATTTTTATGGAATTGATAACTGAGGACAAGAAAATTCATTTTCAAACCTTCCCGGGCATAGCCTTTTATAACTGAACTCCCCGTATATACAGACTGCGAATCACTTCCATAGTTCCCGGTAGGGAAGGAAGGCCCAAATGATAAACCGATAAATCCTTTCCGGTAATTTTCAAAATCCCGGGATGGGAGCTTTTGTTCTACTTGTTTATCCTTTTTTTCTTTGGCCGTATCGCGTATGACCTTTTTTACCTCGCTCATGGGAAAAGACAAAGTATTGCCGGCGGATTTTATTTTTACTTTTTCTTCGGGTATGATTTCAATGAGTTCTCCCCTTATGATGCTTCCGTCTTTTAGATATACTACATCATAGACTTCTTTCTGAGCAAAAGCCAAGCTGCTCAAAAGTATCAGTATTGCACTTATGACAATTGTCCTCATGGTCTATACATTTTATAAAGGACCGTTTATTCAAAAATGTACCCTATACCGGTATTTAACTCCAAAGTGTTTACTTTCAATTCACGGTCAGTGTTTTCTTCAAACTCAGGGTCAAAGCTGGTGTAATTTATGCCCGCATTGATGCGCCAATTTTCGTGAATATCAAACCGTAAGTTAGCGCCCAGGTGATATGAAGTTCCATACCCTTCAATGTCATCTTCTCCCTCCTTATCAAGAATAACACCTCCCGTACCAATCATTGGTCTTAGCTCCAGGCTCATTATATCGCGCAAGGGCATGACCATCAATGGTCCAATTAATAATCCGCCGGTTGACCACATATCTTCTTTATCTTCACGCTCTTCATTAAAATGGGAAGCCCCAAACCATTTAAACCCTATACCAAGATTCGGATGGAATTGATACCCCAGATTAAGAATATTTATTGTTAATCCGTTGGAAGCATAACCTGCCTTCGGATTATCCGGTGAATCATCAGCAAAATCGTCAAGAGGATAAGAGGAGGCGAAAGAAATACCGATAAAACCACTCCCCGAGAATGATTCTTCATCATCCTTTGAGACATTTTCCTTTTCCTCTTTCTTCTCCTTCTCCTTCTTCGCTTTTTCCGTCTTGACCATCTTTTTCACTTTCGTCATTTCATAGACCAGTATATTTCCTGAGCTTTCTATTTTGACTTGCTCACCGGGAATTACTTCAATGATATCTCCTTTGATGATGCTACCATTTTCAAGATGGAGGACGTCTTGTTTTTCGTTTTGAGCTAGCACCAGCGTGCTGATAATAATTAAAAGCAGGGTTCCTGTTATTTTTCTCATTTGTTAAAGGTTTTGTTGAATTCAGGTCTTAAAGTTTAGATTGCTTTATTTCATGAGTCCAAAATAAGGGAGAGAATTAAGCAATACAAATTTTGGACGGGTTAATTTTACAAAAAATATATTATGTATTTAAAACCAGTCACTTAAATTTTTTGATAATGCCCGTTCATATGGCTAGCGGAATTAAGTATTCAAATAAAAGGCTAAATACAGCCAGAATTCGTGATCTACGGATTCCTGAAACACCTTTCCAATGCGATAATTCAATCCGGCTTCGACTTTTTGATTGTTTCCGATATTTTTTCCTATCGCCGCCAGGGCTCTGATTTCCAGATTGTATTCTTTCTCCTGAAGGCCGCCCAGGTATTCGTTATTAAATTTCAGGTAGCTTTCAGTGGGGTCGATTTGAGTTCCCTCAAGGGGCAGGGCCGTGGAAATGCGATAGCGCAGCCGATACTCGTTTGCGCCTCCGGTTTTAAAGGTTTGATCGGCTGAAAAGCGGTGCCCTAACTTAAAGGTAGCATACGAGCTTACAATGGAGTATTGCTGGAAAAGCCGGTGAGCAGGTTTTTTATTGTGAAACCGGATAAGATATCCGCCGGCCAGTGAGGAGTTGTAAGTGGTTTTGCGCTCTGCCGCAAAAGCTAACTCGGTTCGTTGATGGAGAAGTTCCTGCTGGCGGTATCCCCCGAAATTACCTTCGAGGAAGGTTACTTTTGTTTCGGATTTGGCATTGAGTTCCCAGAGTTCATTGATAGAGGTATTAATATTAAATTTAGGTAACAAGCCGGTTTCATAAAAATCCTGGGCAAACATCTTCATCAGGGAAAATAAAAAAATCAGTAAAAAAAAGGTATGTTTCTTCATGGTCTAGTAAATTAAATTATCCATGTCTTTGGGGATGATTCGCGTTTGCTTTATTATTTCACCATTACTATTGATTAGCATTTCGAATTTCTTCATCATTTTTTCTTTCTTTCCGGCCATAACGATTTCGTAGCGGGTAGTAAAAGGTTGATTGCTCTGGCCCGAACGAATCAGTTGTTGAAGAGTTTGGGATTCAGCGGTGTACTGTTTTTGGACTTTAATGATTTTGTATCGTTTGAAAAGGCTGTCCAAGTGATACTTCACTTTTCCTCTTATTGCCTGGAGCATCTCATCAAAATCCATAATAAACTCTACATCCTGGATATTTCCCAGCGTATCGAATTCTATGCTGTATTTTGAACCACGTATACGCCCCTTTGCTTCCACCGAGGCATCGTTTACGTTTCCTTCCCTGTACCATCGGAGGGGGGCATCGATATGGCAATCCTTTATGAAAGAGAGGGCTTTAGCAGGAACATCTTCCACCTTAATTTGCGACTCTTTTTCGTATTTGACCTGTGTGTAAACAGGGCCTCCCAATCCGATTAGTAGAGCTATTAGGACTCCTGTTATTAAAAAAGGATTCGAAATTTTCATACCATCCTTTGAAATTATCATAGATTCAAAAATACAGAATTCAAAATTAAAAATTAAAATATGATAAATTTGCACCTATGGAAGAGAAAGAAAAGGAAATAGTTAGTCTGAAAGATCAAAAGCTGGCCCGTTATGCCAAAGCGTTGGGGCATCCCGTTCGGGTATACATAATCAAACTATTGGCCAACCAATCGTGCTGCTATAGCGGAGATCTTTCGGAAGACCTGCCAATCGCCAAATCCACACTTTCTCAGCATCTCAAGGAACTGAAAGACTCAGGCCTTATCCAGGGAACTATCGAAGCGCCCAAAATTAAATACTGTATCAACCAGGAAAACTACCGGGAAGCCCGCGAGTTATTCGCCGGACTGCTGGGGCTGGAAGAGAAGAAGGGGGATTGAAAAGGAAGATTGAAGGGAGATTGATTTCTGGTGCTGCTCAATATCCTTGCTGAGCTCTGGCTTTCTGCTACTTATCAACCTTTTGGTAACAGATTGATGAAGAATGATACCGAACATAGCTCATTCATTACGGGTAAACTCAATTTTCCTTATCAATCTTCCTTTTCAATCTCATTCAATCTCCTTTCAATCTTATTCAATCTTCCTTCCCTATTTAAACTCCTTTTAAATTCTTTCCAGCTGTTGTGTCCGACACACAAAACCATTTCCTTTGTTCGTGATTTTACGAAATACGAATAATAAAAAGATAATTCTATGGAAATAAAAGTATTGGGCACCGGTTGCCCCAAGTGCAAAAAACTGGAGGCTACTGCACAGGAGGCAGTAAAAGAAGCAGGAATTGATGCAAATATCACGAAAGTGGAAGATATGAACGACATCATGAAGTACGGGGTGATGGTTACACCTGCACTGGTGGTGGATGAAAAAGTGGTGATGAGCGGAAAAGTGCCTAAGAAGGAAGAGTTGATGACATTAATCACAAACAAATAAATATCTTATGAAAAGTACTCGATTGCTTATCCTGTTTTTGTTTGCGGGTATGATCAGCTCATGCCACGCGCAAACTTCACCAGATGATCAAAAACAAGAAGTCTCAGCGGCTGAAAATGTAAACGTATACTATTTTCATCTCACGCGCCGCTGCGCCACCTGCAAAGCCGTGGAAAAGGTGAGCCGTGAAGCCGTAGAAGAAATGGAAAAAGAAAATGTGACTTTTACTGATTATAATATCGAGAAAAAAGAAGGCAAGGCCAGGGCGGAGCAAATGGACGTTTCCGGACAGTCCCTTTTGATTTCAGACGGGGCTCAAAAAATAAACCTCACCCAAAAGGGGTTCATGTATGCCCGCACGAAACCTGAGAAGCTGAAAGCATTAGTTAAAAAAGAAATCAAGGGATTGTTGTAATGGAGGAAGTCCTCACCGGTTTACTTGAAAATAGTTCGGTGCCGCTTCTGTCGGCTTTTCTGCTGGGATTGATGACGGCAATAAGTCCGTGCCCGCTGGCTACAAACATCACGGCTGTTGGATTTATCAGTCGCGATATTGAAAGCCGTAATAAAGTGTTTTACAACGGGTTGCTTTACACCGGCGGGCGAGCCATTTCCTACACTTTACTGGCTTTTTTGATTGTTCTGGGAGCCGATCAGATGGCGCTATCAGGCGCCTTTCAGCAGTATGGGGAAAAATTCCTCGGACCATTGCTGGTCGTGGTCGGGTTATTTATGCTGGGGATTTTGAGGGTAAACTTTCCCGGATTTAATCGCCTTACCCAGAAATACCAGGAAAAGGGTGTCAGCAGTTTCCGGGAAGTGCTACTGCTCGGGATTCTGTTTGCTCTGGCGTTTTGTCCTTACAGCGGCGTGCTCTACTTCGGGATGTTGATACCTATGACCCTGAGTAGCGGCTCCGGACTAATCTTACCTGTGGTTTTTGCCTTGGCTACGGGTATCCCGGTGATTCTTTTTGCCTGGTTAATTGCCTATACGGTGAGTAGTGTAGGCAAGTGGTACAATGGCCTTAAAACCTTCGAACTCTGGTTTCGGCGACTGGTCGCTGTTCTTTTTATCGGTGTGGGAATCTATTATGTTATCCTTATTTATCTCTGACTTGCGAGGATTATTTATCACATATTTGTGAATCAACGAATCACCTGACTTATGGAGTGGAAAAAAGAGATAAAAATATTATTCTGGATGATCGCTTTTTTCCTGCTGGCCTTTTTCATGCCTCTGAGCAGTGAAAGATTCCGGGAAGCGATCATGGCCATGCTGGATTTGACGAAGTGGTATGCGCAGGAACATGTGATTCTCTGTCTGTTGCCGGCATTTTTTATTGCAGGTGTCATAGCCGTATTTGTCAGTCAGGGTGCCGTGTTGAAATATTTTGGAGCCCAGGCCAAAAAGTGGGTTTCCTATTCGATTGCCTCCTTTTCAGGAACTATTCTGGCCGTATGTAGCTGCACAATATTGCCCTTATTCTCGAGCATTCATAAGCGGGGAGCGGGTCTCGGACCAGCCATTGCTTTTCTGTATTCCGGCCCGGCAATCAATATCTTAGCTATAATTCTTACAGCCCGCATTCTTGGTTTTGAAATGGGTGTTGCCCGCATTATAGGGGCGGTCGTGTTTGCTTTGGTAATAGGAGGAGTGATGTCGCTTATATATCGAAAAGAGGAACGCGAAAAGGTTCAGCAACAGATGAATGTCCCCCAGGAAGAAGGCAAACGCCCCATGTGGCAAACTGCTTTCCACTTTTTTACACTGGTTTTGATATTGGTTTTTGCCAATTGGGGCAAACCCGCTGATGGGGTTACCGAAGGCGCCTGGTTTTGGATATGGGCAAATAAATGGCATATCACTTCCTTCTTTGGACTGTTGTTGGTGTTTTCCCTGATTTACATCCTGAAGCTTAAATGGCAATATGTTTTGACAGGAGTGCTTCTTACTGCCGCTTCGGGTGTATTAACCGAAAGTCCGATGATTCACATGGTAGTTGGTATTGCTAGTTTAGCGGTGATTACCCTGGCGGATAAAAGCGAAGAGGAGAATAAACAATGGACTTTATCCACCTGGGATTTTACCAAACAGATCATGCCTCTTCTGGCGTTGGGAGTACTGGTAGCCGGTTTTCTACTGGGCTCAACTCATGGAGATACCCATTTGCCGGGAGTAATTCCCAATGAATGGGTCGTTAACCTGGTAGGAGGAAATTCTGTTTTTTCCAACTTCTTTGCTTCCATTGTAGGTGCTTTCATGTATTTTGCCACATTGACGGAAGTGCCGATATTACAAGGACTCATGAGTGCCGGAATGGGTAAAGGTCCGGCACTGGCGCTTTTGCTTGCCGGGCCTTCTTTATCCCTGCCCAATATGCTCGTGATCCGCGGCGTGCTGGGCAATCAGAAAACTGCTGTTTATGTCCTTCTGGTGGTGGTCATGGCAACCGTTAGCGGACTGATATATGGAGGAATTTAATCTTAATCCGGGGTTGGCTTAGAGTTTCAAAGTCCGGATAAAGAAAAACTCTGAATAAATGAGGGTTTGATAACGAATTTAAAAAATAGCACATATTTTTGCATCGAAAATAAAGCGAACATGAAATTAAAAGAACAACCGCAGTACCAAAGTTTTCATCTTGAGGGTGTTGAACACATCGCTCCAAAAGACGCTTATCGGTATTTGTCAGAAGGCGAGGTCATTATGATTGATGTGCGCGAAAAGGATGAGTTTGAGGTAGAGCATGTTAATACTCCCAATGTGTTACTGTATCCTATGCCGCAAATTATGGAACGTTTGCAATATATCCCTGACGATCGTTTGGTTATTGTGATTTGTGCGAAAGGAGAGCGCAGTACCAAGGTGGCCAGATTGTTAAAGATTCAGGGATTTGCTCAGGTGGCCAATCTGGACGGGGGAATGAAGCAATGGCTGAAGGACAACCTACCGGTGGAAAACATCATGCCTGAGGCTTGTGGTAGCTGCCATGGGGAAGGATGCTGCTAAAATTTTTAACATAAATTATGGCTGCAAATACATTTATCATTTTATGTCCGCCAAAGCGTTGTAGCAAATGCCGCAAAATGCAGGACAGACTAAAAGATTTGATGGAGAGAGAAAACCTCGATGCCGAAATCAAGGTAGTTAATGAGTTGCAACAGATGCTGACCTACCGAACCTGGATACTTCCCACACTGATAATTAATGATAAAGTGGTGGCAAGGGGTTACTTTCCGAAAGAAGAAAAAATTCTGGAACTTACCAGGCAAAGCGAAGTATAGTAAGGACCTTGCCGGTTACATCTCATGGTTTAAAACTCCTTCCATTCAAAATCATCGGGGTTCATCACAGCGATGCTTTCGCCCGCTTGAGACAGCACAAGCAAACCATACTTTTTAGCTTTTTCGTAGCTTTCTTTAGGAATAGTTAGAGCAGCCACGGTCCCAATCACTTTTTTATGGGCATATTCTTTGAATAACGGTTTGAATTTAGGTAATTTACGCTCGATGAAATCGTCCACATCATCCGGGTGTAGTTTAAACTTTACTTCGATGACAATAGCATATTCCCCATTATGAAGTACGATGTCGTATTCCCCTTGTAGGTTTTTGCGTTTTCTTTCCAGACGGTCTACCTGCTCATATTTGATTCCAAAAATAGAATCACGAGCTTCAAGCCCCCTTTTAAAAAACTCTTCCGCCACTTTCTGACTGTTCTCAGAAACACTGCCGTAAATCCGCTCTAATTGGTCTATATTCAGACCATATTCTTTGAATAGGTTTTCAGTTTCCTGAATCATTTTCCATACTTTTTCAGCGGTATTTGGCTGACCATACTCCGATAAGGGTTCGTTTGCTTCGTTGTTTTTTTCACTAGCCATAGCTAATAAATTATGAGTGCTTTTACAAAATTAATCATTAGATCTGTAAAAGACAATTTTACTGCTGACGCTCAATGGCTTTGCTTAGCATGGCTATCTGCCCGCCATGATAAGCCGTATGCTCGGCAGCTATCGTAGCCTGCCGAAACAGGTTATGGTCTGCATTAGCTTTGAAGGGTTCAAACAAGTCATTCGACGGGTCCTTGACCATTTGGATCATTTCCTCCCTCAAATCGTTGATTTGCCGGATAGAATATTTCCATTCCTTTTCCGATGCCGGGGCGGGATTCTCGGGCCAGAATCCGTCGGGCCATGACGGCGATTCAAAATATGAGTCTTTGGAATATTCCACCAAATCGTGCAATGCGATGCGGATGTGTTCCGTAAGTTCCCATACGGTGTGGGCGAAACCTTCCATTTGCTGCCCGGTCACTTCAAGCGGGATAGTTTTTAAAGTTTCCGGCAATGGTTTGAAAGCACTCCCTTGTTGCAAAAGCTTTACCAGTCGTTCGCGAAGTTGTTGGGTATTGTCCATATCGATACGTTTTAGATTAAGCATAATAGTAACAAGAAACAATGATTTATTGTTGATGAAAAAACTGGACAAAGGAAATCGGTGATTAAAGTTTGATTTATAGTTTAAAAATGTTTGAATCGAGTCTAAAAAGCCTTATAACCCCTAAATCCCCTAAAGGGGACTTTTTCAAACTGCTGATTTTTAGTAGTTCTCCCCCTAAGGCGGACTAGGGGTAAAAATGATAAAAATCAACAGTTTGAAGGCTTTTTAGACTGCACTCATGTTTCCCTTTCAGGAAAAGTTTCACTTATACTTTAAAAATTTACTATTTTTGTTTAGTAATTAAACTATAAATTATTAGCAATGGATATACCAAAATACGTAAGTCGCCCAATATATCTCAATAAAATAAGAAAATACTTGGAAAAAGACATTATCAAAGTGATTACCGGCCAAAGGCGAGTGGGTAAAAGCTACATGCTCTATCAGATAATAGATGAGATTAAAAATAAACACACTAATCCCGATATCATCTACATCAACAAAGAATGGCATGAATACAAGGAAATTAAGGATGATGAAAGTTTAATTGATTATATTGAAAAACACCAAAGCAATAAGGAATTAACCTATCTGTTTATTGATGAAGTACAGGATATTGAAAATT
>JAIPBX010000029.1 GCA_021738485.1 Bacteroidales bacterium
AGTGAAGTATTGCAGGGAGAAATCTATGGAAATTATACGGTTAGTAAAGAAAATTAGAGCTGAGTCCCGCCCGCCTTATCCACGTCAGTTGTTTGCACATGCTTCCAGACAATTATATTAATGAATAATTAAACACTAATTTCTTTCTTTAACCTAAGCACCTACACACTTAAGCACTTAAACACTTACAAATACGGGACGTTCCAGATAAATGCCTTTTTCTCCAAAAACCGGATGGCTTGCTGCACACTCTGTTCAGCCTTGCGATCTACTCCTTCGGCCGTATTGAAAGCATTGTGAGGGGTGAAAATCACATTCTCCTTTTGCTGCAACTTTTTCAGGGCAGCTACTTTCAGGTTATTACTTGGTGTCTGACTCCTGAGGGAGACAGCCAGTTCTTTTTCTTCTTCATACACGTCCATTCCCAGGGCGCCCAGATGACCTTCTTCAAGAAGTTTTAACAAATCTTCCGATGCGGAGAGCTCGCCGCGCGAGATGTTGATAAACACCGTTCCCTTCGGAGCTTGTTTCAGCAAGTCATAATGGAAATAACCTTCGTTTTCGTCGGTGAGATTCATAGCACAGACAATCACATCGGCATTTCTCAAACCCTCTTCAATCTCCACATATTTCAAATCGGGGAATTTTTTATCGATATCCACCGGCAACACATCCATACCCATGCCATGCCCAATGGACACGACTTGCGATCCGATGTTTCCCACGCCCACGACGAGTAATTTTTTTCCCCACACCTCCATTCCGGTAATTCCGTCGCGATGAAACGTATCAAAATTCCGGATTTGTTGAGGGAGTTTTCTAAACAATGCCAGCATGAGCAAAAAAGCCTCTTCAGCTACGGCACGATGACAATACAGGGGCAGGTAACCCATGGGGAAAGCAGCACCGGTTTGTTTCTCATATTTTTTCAGATGATCATAACCCGTACTACGGGATAGTATCCCGTCCAATTTATCAGCCCATTGTCGGGGGATTTGTGATTGTGTTCGAATGCTTATCAAACCTGTCGGCGGTTGTTCCTGCCCATACTCCTGGATAGTTTTCCATGTAAAACCGGCCCTGATATTTTCGGGAAGGTGTTGCTTGATTTTTGCCGCTTCTTCTTCAAAGGCTTCGTAAAAAAATATGTCCATAAGCTATGCATTAATTATTGCAAATCAATATTCCACAATTCTAATTTTTAAAAGAGGAACTTTTAACTCTTCAAAAATAGGGAAAACCATTTACTTGGTAAACATTTATAGGCTCTCATCAGTTGGGCTTTTTTGGATAGTTCGTAAAGGCAGCAAGTTTTAATTACATTTGTAGCCCTGGAATGCCTAAATTATGGACAAAAAAGTTTTAAAAGACAGAAATCTCCACATCATATTCTCCATCACCCTGATTGCTGTCATGGGTGTTTCGTCAGTGACACCGGCATTTCCTTCCATACGTGAATCCTTAGGACTTACCAACCAGCAGGTAGGGTGGCTGATTACCTTCTTCAGCGGTCCCGGTATAATTCTTACCCCCCTACTTGGTGTACTTGCCGACCGGTTTGGACGAAAGACCGTTCTTATCCCATCTCTCATGTTGTATTCAGTGGCCGGATTCGGATGTTTTTTCACGCAGGATTTTGAGATGCTGCTTCTGCTGCGTTTCCTGCAGGGTTCCGGTGCTGCCGCCCTGGGTTCATTAAATATAACACTGGTCGGCGATATCTACCCTCCTAATGAGCGGGCA
This sequence comes from Bacteroidales bacterium, assembly GCA_021738485.1. Taxonomy (GTDB): domain Bacteria; phylum Bacteroidota; class Bacteroidia; order Bacteroidales; family JAIPAH01; genus JAIPAH01. Next base: position 1,744 of record JAIPBX010000029.1, read on the forward strand.
AAAGTGATGGGTATCAATGCCAGTGTGCTGAGTATAGGAACTGCGTCTTACCCGGCTATTGGCGGTGCCTTGTCGCTGCTGGGATGGCACTATCCTTTTTTATTACCCTTGCTGGGGATTCCCGTGGCGTTTGGTGTGATGTTCGGCCTGGATAACCCCGAGCCGCAATCGCACCGGAAATTTTTGACCTACATGAAAGCCACCCTGAAAAGTATCAACCGCCCGGAAGTCATCGTTATCTTCATAGCCTCGTTTGTGGTTTTTATCATTCTTTTCGGGGGATTCCTCACTTATTTCCCTTTGCTAATGGATGAAAAGTTCGGATCGGATTCCTTTATAATCGGCCTGCTGATGACTTCCATGTCTGGTTTTACGGCAATTATCTCCTCCCAGCTTGGGCCGATCAACAAATTGATACCTGAATCGCGGCTTATCCATTTCGGTTTTTTGGGTTACGCCCTGAGTTTTGCTATCATTCCGCTCATTGAAGCCCCTTTGTGGATGCTGGTACCTATAGCCCTTTTCGGGATTGGCCATGGTATCAATTTTCCGAGTATCCAGACACGCCTCACTCAACTTTCAAGCCTGGAATATCGCGGGGCGTTTATGTCGCTTAACGGCATGGTATTACGGGCCGGGCAAGCATTCGGACCACCTATTGTAGCCTGGTTCAGCACTTTCGGCACTATCAATATGGCTTTTTGGATTAGTGGCGGGGTAGCTTTTATCACATTTCTTTTCGCCCTGGTTTTTATAAAACCTTATAAGCATGAATAAGATAACGCCTCCCGTCTTCCACCAGGTTCGTCTTTGAAAATACGCGGGTCGCTTCCTCCTTTAGCGGCTCCAGTGACTCATAGCGTCCTGAAAAATGCCCCAGCAATAGTTGCTTTGCTTTTGCTTTCCGGGCAATAGTAGCTGCCTGCTCAGCAGTGGCATGATACATCGCCAGCTTCCCGGAGGGGACATCATCCTTCATAAAAGTGGCTTCATGATAAAGCAGGGTAACGTCGCAGATATCATCCAGGAAAGACTCCGTATAGCCGGTATCGGAACAAAAAGCGTATGACCTGGAGGGTAAGGGAGAAGTGGTTAATTCGTTGCTTCTCAGTATTCTTCCATCCTCAGTGGAATAATCCTTCCCTTGCTTGAGGTAATCGAAGGCTTCATTAGGAATATCGACTCCCTCGATAGCTTCTTTACTGATTTTCCGGGGACGGGTCTTTTCTCGGATCACAAATCCATTGGTGGGTAGGGAATGTAAAAGCGGAAACGTATGTACGTAAAAGTTTTCCCTATCTAATAATACGCCGCGATGTTGATAAGGAATTGTATGGAAATAGAGCGGATAACACAGCTCCGTTTCAGAGGCGCGGAGCTGTATGTCAATAATTTCTTGTAAAGGCTCATGAGCATAAATATGCAAGGGGGCTTCGCGCTGATAGAGGTGATAGGTAGACAGCAGACCAATGAGGCCGTAATAGTGGTCGCCATGCAAATGGGTGATAAAAATATGATTGATTTTCTGCATTGGGACATGGAACCGGCGCATCTGCAATTGAGTACCTTCCCCGCAATCAATCATCAAATAATTTCCCCCGTAGTTAACCACATGAGAGGTCAATCCCCGATGATTGGCGAGGGTAGCTGAACTACTTCCTAAAACCGTTACGTAAAAATCCATAATTTTTCCAAAATCAAAAATAATAACAAATTGCAGACTGGTAAATCCAAAAAAAGGCCGGCCGTTTTTCGGCCAGCCTTTATTCTATTTCCCCGTAAGGGGTTGATTTACTGTATTACTCTTTCTGAGACTTCGAATCAGAATCGTCGGTTGATTCATCCTGTTCAGAAGATTTTGTTTCCTCCCCGGATTGGCCGGATTGGTCTTTGCTTTCTTCTTCTGAGGATTCTTCTTGCCCTGTTGATTTAGCTGCATCCTGGGAAGACTGCTCTTCAGTCTGTTTGTCCTGTGCTTGTTCAGCACCGGACTTTTCCTCTTGAGCTTTTTCTTCCTTGGCTTCTCCGGATTCAGCTTTCTTTTTCTCAGGTTGTTCTTCTGCTGCTTTCTTTTGAGCGCCTTTTGCAGTACTCTTATCTTCACCGCGCTCCATCTCAGACTTCAGATTGGCCAAAGCATCTATGTCTCCCAGTGTAGCCTTCTCCGAACTATCCTGCATCTGTTTCATAGCTTTCTTATTGGCCTTAGACTCTTTGCTCTTCTGAGCTTTTTCCTTGGCTTTCTCGTCGGCTATGCGATCTTCGTGGATACGGCTATGTGAAAGCACAATACGCTTATTTTCTTTCGAAAACTCAATCACTTTGAAATCCAGTGTTTCATCGACTTCTGCTTCTCCGCCTTCTTCTTTCTTCAAGTGACGCGCAGGAGCAAATCCCTCAACACCATAAGGCAAGGTTACAACAGCCCCTTTATCGTTCTTGCTGATAATCGTACCTTTATGGATTGAGCCTACGGTAAAAACGGTTTCAAAGACATCCCACGGATTCTCTTCAAGTTGCTTGTGGCCAAGGCTCAAACGGCGATTCTCTTTATCGACGTCCAGCACGATAACATCAATCTTCTCTCCTATTTGTGTGAACTCAGCCGGATGCTTGATTTTCTTCGACCATGAAAGATCGGAGATGTGAATAAGTCCGTCTACGCCTTCTTCCAGCTCCACGAAAATACCGAAGCTGGTAAAGTTTCTGACAACAGCCGTATGCTTGGAGTTGACCGGGTATTTCTCTTCGATGTTTTCCCATGGGTCGGGAATCAGTTGTTTCATTCCCAACGACATCTTGCGCTCTTCCCTGTCGAGGGTAAGAATAACAGCTTCCACTTCGTCTCCCACTTTCAGGAAATCGTGAGCTGTGCGCAAGTGCTGTGACCACGACATCTCAGAAACGTGAATAAGTCCTTCCACACCGGGCTGTATTTCGACAAATGCGCCGTAATCAGCTAATACAACCACTTTTCCTTTAACTTTATCGCCCACTTTGAGGTTCGGGTCCAGCGAATCCCAGGGGTGGGGTGTAAGCTGCTTCAGCCCCAATGCAATACGTTTCTTGTTATCATCGAAGTCAAGGATGACGACCTTAATTTTCTGATCAAGCTCAACCACTTCTTCGGGATGATTAATGCGTCCCCATGACAGGTCGGTAATGTGTATAAGTCCGTCTACACCTCCAAGGTCGACAAATACCCCGTAGGAAGTAATATTCTTGACCGTACCCTCAAGCACCTGACCTTTCTCAAGTTTGGAGATAATTTCAGCCCGCTGATGCTCAAGTTCGTCCTCGATAAGGGCTTTATGAGATACAACCACGTTCTTGTATTCGTGGTTGATTTTCACCACCTTAAATTCCATTGTTTTGCCTACATACTGGTCATAGTCGCGGATAGGCTTGACATCAATCTGGGAACCGGGCAGGAAGGATTCAATACCAAAGACATCGACAATAAGTCCTCCTTTTGTTCGGGATTTAACAGTACCTTTAATAACCTCATCGTTATCATAAGCTTCGTTAATACGTTCCCAGGAACGAAGGATTCGTGCTTTTTTGTGCGAAAGAACCAACTGACCGTTATAGTCTTCCTGGTTTTCGACATAAACTTCTATAGAATCGCCAACTTTAATATCAGGATTATATCGAAGTTCATTAAGTGAAACAACGCCATCGGATTTGTAACCAATGTTGACCACAACTTCCTTGTTGTTTTTGGCCACAACAGTCCCTTCTATCACTTCATGCTCGGTAATGTCACTCATTGTCTTTTCATACTGAGCTTCCAGTTCCTCGCGCTGTTGTTTGTCGTAGTCATCTTCTTTCTGATCGATAGAATCCCAATCAAAATCCTGGATAGGTGACTGGTCTTTTTCACTACGTTCTTCCACTTGTTGCTTTACTTCTTCTGCCGAAGGTTCTTCGGTAAAAGATTTCTTTTCTTCCTCAGAACCCTGGTTATTCATTTCCTCAGCACTCTGATTGTTTTGCTCTTCTGCCATTAAATATTTATTTAATTACTGTGGTAACAGGACCGATGATTATCCTCCTACCGGTTCTACATAAAAAAATTGACTAACAACCTGATCATCGGCAGGTTATTAGCCGCCTTTTATAGGCCTGCAAAATTACATATAATTTTGGAAAAAACAATAACTTTTATCCTGCCCGTCATAATGGCCCCAATCACTGAACTGGGTGATCTCCTGAAAGATATCGGGCTTTGTTTGATTAAAATGGTCCGTAATCCAAAATCCTTTAGGATGCATGATGCTCGTATAATCCTTATAATAATTGTTCGGACATTGCTGTTTATTATCCGGACGGCAGCCGTCACTTACTGTGCAGATATATCCAACATCCAGGTTTTTATTCCGCAGGTATTCCAATACAAAACGATTGGATTGCCTGATAAACAGCACAGGAATGTGTTCAATATATTCTTTTGCAATGATTTGCCTGATCAACAACAGGTAAACGGAAGCTCCTCCGAAGGCTGTAGCCCCATCCTTATCATTACTATATTGCTTATTATCTGCCAGAAACTCATGGTTAAGATGAAGCGGTATCATTTGGGTAAGATAAAACTCGCCTTTTCGGGATGGCAGCTTTTCAGGTCCCTTCTTATCTATATTTTCTTTCAAATTTTCAGGGTCATTAAAGACCACCCCGTAATCCGAAAAGAGAAAAAGATGAACCTCCTTCAACGGATTTTTGATTCGCTTTTCATCCGTTAAATAATATAAAGGCATAAGGTCTAATCCTGATGAGAGATACCAAAAAATGCTATTGGAATGCTTTTGAACAATATCAACCAGTTGCCTTTTCCGGAAATCCCAGCACTCCATATCCTCCGTTAAATGAGGCGTTAAATCATCAATGAAGCTGTTTGTTGAGTTCATCTATAAAAACACTGGGCCCTATCGCTTTCTTTTTTGCTGCTTTTGTTTTTCTTTGGCCATAGCTTCCATACGTTGCTGCCATTTAGACTTTTTGGCCGGTTTTTTCTTATTCATGGCAAGCTGCTTATGGATTTTATCTTCATCAATATTGCGTTTGATTAAGAACATCTGCCCGAATGTAATCAAGTTAGCCAGCAGATAGTAATAACTCAATGCCGAAGCATAATTATTCAAAAAGACCAGAAGCATTACGGGCATGATATAAATCATGGCTTTCATTCCCGGCATTTGCTGCTGGCTGCTACCCATCATCTGGTTGTTGATACGAGTATACAGAACGGTAGAAATGGTCATAAGCAGGGTAAACAAACTCACATGATCTCCGTAAAAGGGGATGCTGAACGGGAGACTCACTATCGAGTCGTAAGAAGACAAATCTGTGGCCCAGAGAAACGATTGTTGTCTCAATTCGATGGATGCCGGGAAGAAACGGAACATAGCGATGAGAATCGGCAATTGCAACAACATAGGCACACATCCTGCAGCGGGGTTCACACCGGCTTTCTTGTAGAGGTTCATGGTGGCCTGTTGCTTCTTCATGGCATCCTCTTTATTCGGATACTTTTTGCTTATCTCATCAATTTCTGGCTTGAGCACACGCATTTTCGCCTGCGACTTATAGGTCTTATAAGCAATCGGGAAAAGCACGATCTTTAACAAAATGGTCAAAATCAAAATGATAATACCATAGTTGAGGTTAAAGCTTTCCAAATAATTGAAAACGGGAATCACGACAAAACGATTAATCCAGTTAAGGATCCCCCAACCCAGGGGAATCAATTCGGTCAGTTCCTGGTTGTGTTCCTTTAGCAGGTTGAATTTATTGGGCCCGAAATAAAATTGTAAGGGATACTCGACACTTTCCGATGATGAATAGGGCAGGCTCATCTGGGTGGTCATCGTTTTCAGATAATGTTTGTAGGGCTTCTCCTCACCTTCTTTCTGCCCCTTTGTTTCGACGCGCAGGCTTGCATTGGCGAAAGCCTCGTCGGCCATCAAAACCGTAGAGAAAAACCGCTGTTTAAAAGCCACCCATTTAAGCCGCGTTTTAATCTCTTCTTCATCCTCATCGTTTCTTTCAGAAAGATTATCCACGTCCCCGTTATGATATTTGTAGTAAATGGATGAGCCGGTACCGATGTTACGCCCCAGCTCTTTATCCTGTCGCCTGAGATCCGCGTTCCAATCGAGATCGATATAGCTGGCCGTGCGGGAAATATATTCATCCATCCCAACAAATTTTATATCGAAATCTACCATGTATGAATCGCCTTTAAGGGTATACAGGTATTCAATATAATGATCTTTGTCTATGCGGGAACCTTTCCGGCGGGCCGGGTAAAGACGCATCGCAAACTGAATTTCTTCGTTACCCTGAATGGTCATGTTCTTCATACCATCATAACGAGGGGTTTTCCACTCCGGGGTAAAATATAAATCCTTCGTATTTATAGGTCTTTTTTCCGCAAAGAAGGTAAAACCAAAATTTGAGGCATCTTCGGTAAACAAAACAACAGGCAGGGAATCGTAGGTTTGATACTTTTTCAGACGCACTCGGGAAGGGCGTCCCCCCTGAGAGCTAATCTGAAGCTTTATCAATTCATTTTCGATGGTGTAATGTTTATTCTCACCTGTAGCTACTTCTGCGAAACTCCCGAGCTCACTTTTTAAATCTCTCTGGCTCGCCGGCTTTTCAGTATCTTGTTCCTGTGAATAGGTGTCTTGTGGGGTTCCCTCGGGTTGTTTTTGCTCCTTCTGCTGTTGAGCCTCCTGTTGCTGTGCTTTCTTTTCCTGGGCAACCCGCTCAAGAGAGTCCCTGATTTGCTGTTGTCTTTGAAGCTCCTCTTGTGAGGGAGATATCCATAGCGAGTATCCGATAAGAATTCCAAAAATTACAAGTAGCCCGATTATAGTGTTTCTGTCCATTCTGCCTGTTTATTGTTCTTGAAAAATCGAGTGCAAAGATAATCAAAGTGAAACAGATTCAAAGAAGTTCACCGGCTCTTTACTACTTAAGCAGCATGCTTTATTTTGCAGAGACTTATACAGCGGTTTTCTTTAATCCTTTTCATTCTTTGCTCATTTTTTATTATCCAGAGCGGCTTTCACGAAATGCACAAACATAGGATGTGCTTTATCGGCTGTACTGCGGTATTCGGGATGAAATTGCACACCCACAAACCACGGATGCTTTTCCAGCTCTATAATTTCGACCAAATCCTGCCCGGGATAAATACCGGCCATCTTCATACCATAGGTGACAAACTGCTCGCGGTAAGCATTATTAAACTCATACCGATGCCTGTGTCTTTCCGAGATATCGCGCTCTCCGTATACCTTATGAGTTAAAGAGTCTTTCTCGATATGACAGGGATAGGCCCCCAGTCTCATGGTCCCGCCTTTTCTAGTTACATTCTTTTGGTTTTCCATGATATCAATCACCGGATTAGTCGTTTTGGGGTCCACTTCCGTGGAATGGGCATCCTTGTAGCCCAGCACATTGCGGGCAAACTCCACGACAGCGGTCTGCATTCCGAAGCAAATACCAAAGAAAGGCGTTTCACTTTCACGGGCGTATTTAATGGCATTGATTTTCCCCTCAAACCCTCTTTCTCCAAAGCCCGGGGCTACACACAACCCGTCAAGGCCTTTTAATCTCTCAATACCCTCTTCTGTTTCCATATCCTGGGCTTTCAGCAGACGAAGATGCACCTTGCACTCATTTTCGGCTCCTGCATGAACGAACGCCTCCGTGATAGATTTATAGGCATCTTTCAATTCCACATACTTCCCTACTAGCCCTATCACAACTTTCCGGCGGGGATTTTTCAGTCTGTATATAAAGTCTTTCCAGTGCTCCAGATCGGGTTCATCTTCAAAAGGCATCCCTAATTTTTTCAATACCACCTGGTCAAGGTGCTCCTTTTGCATCAAAAGAGGCACATCGTAAATAGAGCTTGCATCAATCGACTCTATAACCGACGAAACCTCGACATTGCAGAAAAGGGCTATTTTACTTTTCAGGGAGTCATTGACTGAACGCTCGGAGCGACAAACAATCACATCCGGCTGCACTCCTGACTCCTGCAGGGTTTTTACGGAATGCTGGGTGGGTTTGGTTTTTAATTCAGCGGCTGCAGCAAGGTAAGGGACCAGGGTTAAATGAATGACAATGGAATTTTTATTCATCTCCCAACGAAGCTGCCTGACGGCTTCGATGTATGGTAAGGATTCGATATCGCCGACCGTACCACCAATTTCAGTGATGATATAGTCGTAGGCATGCTTCTGCCCCAGGGTTTTTATACGGTGTTTTATTTCATCGGTAATATGGGGGATCACCTGCACTGTTTCCCCAAGATAATCCCCGCGGCGTTCTTTCTCAATCACTGAGCGATAAATGGCGCCGGTGGTAACATTGTTAGCCTGCGATGTTGCCTGGCCAATAAATCGCTCATAATGGCCCAGGTCAAGATCGGTCTCAGCCCCATCCTCGGTGACATAACATTCTCCATGTTCATAAGGATTCAGTGTTCCCGGATCCACATTGATATACGGATCCAATTTTTGAATGGTTATGGAATACCCCCTGGCCTGAAGCAGTTTCCCTAAAGATGCCGAAATAATACCTTTCCCCAGCGAAGAAGTCACACCACCCGTTACGAAGATATAGTTAGCCATTAGAATAATTTTTTATAACTACAAGCCGCAAAGATATAGATTAATTAGTGTTCGCCTATAAAGTATGTCATTCAATGAAGAAAAAAATCCCCACCCTGAACACAAAATTAGTATCACTCCCCCACTGGTGCGTCTATGAGAGCTTATTAAACATGCTCTTTATCTATTAATAGTACCGGTAACTTTTTACCTGCGCGATGTGTTTGGACAATCTAATGACCTGGCTGGTGTAGCCAAATTCGTTATCATACCATAAGTAGAGAACCACCTTTTTTCCATCGGAGCTCACTTTTGTGGCGTCACTGTCGTAGACACTGGCACATGAATCTCCTATTACGTCGGAAGAGACCAGTTCGGTGGAGTTCATGTAACGTATCTGTTCTATCAGGGTTCCCTGAAGGGACACTCTGCGGATAAATTCATTAATATCCTCCTTTGTTGTCGATTGTTTCAGGTCAAGGGTTAAAATAGCCAGGGAGACATTAGGGGTAGGGATTCTAACGGCATTAGCTGTCAGTTTTCCTTTCAGGGAAGGGACAGCTTTAGCGGCTGCTTTGGCGGCCCCTGTTTCAGTAATAACCATATTCAGTGAAGCAGCCCTACCACGCCGGCTTTTCTTATGAATATTATCCAGTAAATTCTGGTCATTGGTGTAGGAATGGATCGTTTCTACATGGCCGTTTTCAATACCTATCTCATTTTCCAGGGCACTGAGGATTGGCACGATAGCATTTGTGGTACAGGAAGCGGCTGATACGATAGGCTCTTGTGTAAGATCCCACTCTTTAGAATTTTGGTTCACACCATACACTACGTTAGGGATATCATCCTTGCCAGGGGCTGTCAACAACACCTGTTTTACTCCTTTGGCTTTCAGATGACGTGATAACCCTTCCTTGTTACGCCAAACACCGGTATTATCAATCACTAACGCATCCTTTATACCATATTGCTCATAATCGATTTCCTCCGGGTTGTTTGCTGTTATCATATGAATGTGGTGGCCGTTAACAATCATTTTCTGCTTGTCAATATCTTCCATGGCTATCCCATGAAAATTGCCATGCACGGAATCTTTGCGAAAAAGAGATATACGTTTATAAAGGTCTTCGGCGTTGTTGCTTCTGGTGACTATTGCCCTGAGGCGCAGCCGGTTTCCATCGCCGGCTTCGGTAATGAGTTGTCGCGCCGCCAATCGCCCGATTCTTCCAAAGCCAAAAAGCACTACATCCTGTGATTTTTCACTGCGAGGTTCCACATCAATTAAATGATTAAGTTTAGTATGTATAAACTCCGCAGCATCCCTGTATTTCGCTCCCTCTTCTACCCATTCCTTGTTTAATCGGCCTATATCAATTCGGGAAGGAGCGATATTAGTTTCATAAATCTTATTAGCTAACAGGAGCGAGTCTTTGATTTTCAGTTTGAAACCAATGGTATTTTCGGCATAAGAGTGTTTGTGCAAAATACTGTGCGCGCCCCGATCCAGTAATTGCCTGCGAAAAAGGATAAGTTCAACGGCTTTGTCAAACCATAGTTTTCCGGTAATCTGGATAAATTCCAATGCCAGGCGTTCATCCTTTATCCATTCATCCAATTGTTTTTCAAACTGGTGATTGGACATAACCGGCTGTTGATGAGTGTTTTTTTGAGTCATAGAGTTGATTATTAGTTGATTATTATTCCATTTGATATTGTTTCAAGAGTCAAGAAAAAGGCATTTACCACAAAAATAAAAAAGAAAAAGGGATTGTGAATACACACAATCCCTTTTTTTCAGAACATCCCATGAAATTAGTTATTCGCCTAAATAAGCTTTTAACAACCGACTCCTTGAGTTATGCTTTAATCTTCTTATGGCTTTTTCTTTAATCTGACGCACTCTTTCGCGTGTCAAACCGAATTTTGAACCAATTTCTTCAAGGGTCATGCCATGGTTTCGTCCGATACCATAGTATAAGTTTATCACGTCGCGCTCTTTTTCGCTCAAGGTGGAAAGGGAACGCTGAATTTCCCTGGTGAGCGATTCGCGCATAAGATCATCATCGGTATTTTCTGCATCATCACTGACAAACACATCAAGGAACTTGCTGTCTTCATCATGTGTTAATGGGGCATCCATGGAAATATATTTCGTGGCTATCTTCATTGTCGAATCCACTTTGTTTTCTGCTAACTCCATGGAATTAGCGATCTCATTGGGTGAAGGTGCTCTCTCATATTTTTGCTCCAACTTAGAGGCCTCTTTTTTGATTTTATTAAGAGAGCCCACCTGATTAAGCGGCAAACGAACAATACGGGATTGTTCGGCCAAAGCTTGCAATATAGACTGCCGTATCCACCACACGGCATATGATATAAATTTAAAACCTCTGGTTTCATCAAACCGCTTGGCGGCTTTAATCAGTCCAAGGTTTCCTTCGTTTATCAAATCAGGCAAACTCAGTCCCTGATTCTGATATTGTTTAGCTACAGAAACTACAAATCGTAAATTAGCCCGGCATAATTTTTCCAGCGCTAATTGATCGCCTTGTTTAATCCTTTTGGCCAGAGCCACTTCCTCCTCTGCACTGATAAGTTCTTCTTTTCCTATATCCTGAAGATACTTATCCAGCGATGCTGTCTCACGATTCGTTATTGACTTTGTTATCTTTAACTGTCTCAATTCTGGCTCCTTTTATTTTACTATTAACTAATTTATCCTAGCAATTTACAAAGTGTTTTCTACTTTTCCAACATCTTTATAAATATCGTATTATTTTTATTAACTTTTTTTAACATGCTTATTCAAATCCTTCCAAAAGCGAATTACAGTCCAAACCCGTAATAAGCTCTTGTTCCATTGGGATAAACACCTTCAATGAGTATCCCCCCGCGCTTTTGTTTAAGGTTTTGCTTCACCTCTTCCACGCTAGTAATTGGTTCCTTATCAATACGAAGAATGATAAATCCTTCTTCAATGCCTTTTTTCCTTAAAAGGCTATTTTGCTGTATCTGCGTTATTTGAACCCCATTATCAATACCCAGTTTTTGCATTGTTTTCTTATCCGGCTTTTCAAATTTAGCCCCGAGTACCTCCAGGGATTCTTCGGGTCTTTCTTCAATCAACTCTGTTCCTCCTCGTCTGTTAGTCAACGTAATATTATAGGTTTTTGTTTCACCATCACGTTTTATTTTTACTTCCACATTGTCGCCGGGACGGAATTGACCGACATAGCCTATCAATTCAGATGTACTGTTGACCTTATGCCCGTCGACAGCGAGAATAATATCTCCATGTTTAAGTCCGGCCTTTGCGGCTGAACTTTCTTCCTGCACCCCTTCGACATAAACTCCTTCAATTTCGTCTATACCTTCTTTTTCAGCAAGTTTTGCATTCAAATCGCGAATAGTAACCCCTATATAACCTCTCTGAACGCGTCCATACTGCAGCAGATCATTCACGACTTTCTTAGCTATATTCACAGGAATAGCAAAAGAGTAGCCGGCGTATGATCCGGTGTTGGAAGCGATCGCCGCATTGATTCCAATCAATTCTCCTTCGGTATTTACCAGGGCACCGCCGCTGTTGCCCTTATTAACCGCTGCATCCGTTTGGATAAAAGATTCAATAGCTGTTTTCCTCTGACCTGCGGCAGGTCCCAAAATGTTAATATCTCTGGCTTTGGCACTTACAATACCCGCAGTCACTGTAGAAGTGAGATTGAACGGATTCCCCACTGCCAATACCCATTCGCCTACCTGTACTTCTTCAGAATCTCCGTATTTCAAATAAGGAAGGCCTGTCTCGTCAATCTTAATCAGGGCAAGATCGGTACTGGGATCCGTACCCACGATTTCAGCTTCATATGTTCTTTTATCATTTAATGTCACTTCAATACGATCAGCCTTAGTCACCACGTGATTATTTGTAACTATGTAGCCGTCTTCTGAAATAATCACACCCGATCCGGAAGCAATTGCCGGTCTTCCACGACCTCTTCCGCGATCACCGTCACGGAAGTCGTAAAAAAAGTCGTAGATAGAAGGTTTTCGCTGATATTTGGTCTTAATATGGACTACAGCATGCACTGTTTTTTTAGCAGCCTCTGTAAAGTTAGAGGTCCCCTGAGGTCCTGCAAACGAATAACTTGTCTTTTGTATTTCAGCCCTTTGAGTAGAGTTGGCCGATTGTTGTACGGTTTTTCTTTCGTTTTCTTTTTGGCTGGTACCTTCATCAATTGTGAATGCATAAATCCCTATGGCAATAAAGGCGCCTACCAAAAGATAAATGATATTAGTTCTGTTTATTTTCATAATTGTTGTTTATTGTTTAACATTAGTGATTTTCGTTTGTTTAGAAATTACAATAATCATTCCTGTTTGATATTGAGATTTTTATCATCATTTATCATATTGTACCAAAAAAGCCACATATGGAACGAGCATCCTTTTTCCCCTATTGCGAGGGGTTCTGTTAAATTTTGTTAACTCCAGCTATGCCACATTTTTCAATGGAATGTCTATATTTGTGATGGCTTTATAAGTAACCATTTTTGAATATCAATCATGTCATGACATAATGACTTATTAATTCAATTGTAAATGACAATTCATTTTGAAAAATATCACGGCGCGGGAAATGATTTTATCATCATTGACAACAGGGGGTCGAAGACCTCACTGACTGCCACTCGGATTGAAAAAATTTGTAAGCGTCACTTCGGAGTAGGAGCCGATGGGGCCATAGAAATAAAACAAAGTGTGGATACCGATTTTTATATGCATTACTACAATGCTAACGGAAAAGAAGGTACGATGTGTGGCAACGGGGGAAGATGTGCGGCAGTTTTTGCCTACAGGCACAATATTTCAGGGCCTAAAATGAAGTTTGAAACAATTGATGGCTTGCATTATGCCGATATAATCAAGGAGAACATTGTCCAGCTAAGTATGCACGATGTGGATTCCATTTTTCAAAAAGAAGATCACTACTTTATAGATACAGGCTCGCCCCATTATATAAAATTTGTTAATGAAATCAATGAACAGCTTTTTATACCTGAGGCCAAAAAAATTCGTCGCAACTATCGGGAAGGAGGAACAAATGTGGATTATGTCATGGAAGAAAAGAATCATCTGAAGATACGCACTTTTGAGCGGGGTGTAGAGGCCGAAACCCTGGCATGTGGTACTGGTATTACAGCAGCAGCCCTGGCCCTGGCTTATCGCGACAATCTTAAGCAAGGTCCTGTAAACATCGAAGCTCTGGGGGGATATTTAAAAGTCTACTTTGTGGAAGAAAACAACATCTTTAAAAATATCTGGCTGGAAGGCCCGGCAGAATATGTTTTTAAAGGCCAATTGCAACTATAAAAACGATTGCTAATGTTTATTAAAGGAAATATTGTCGGTCTTAGAGCCATGGAACCCAAAGATAGCGATCTGATTTATCAATGGGAAAACGATATGGAATTGTGGAAGTCGGGTGACACCTTAACGCCCTACTCCAAATTCAGTATTGACCAGTTTGTAATCAATGCCAGTAAGGATATCTACGAAGCCAAGCAACTCAGGCTGATGATAGTGCTTCTTGAGGAAAGCATCACCGTAGGAGCTATTGACTTGTATGATTTCGACCCCTATCATCTCCGAGCCGGTGTGGGCGTTATGATTAACCGGGCCTATCGCCGGAAGGGGTATGCCTCGGAAGCTCTAAACCTTCTGATAAAATATGCTTTCAATACGCTGCGCCTCCACCAGCTTTTTTGCAGCATCAGGGAAGATAACCACGAGAGTATCAGTCTTTTCCGGAAAAAAGATTTTCAAATTTCCGGTACAAAAGCAGAATGGCTTTGGGACGGTACTTCATGGAAGGGAGAATTGTTTCTGCAACTTATTCAAACAAAATGATATTTTTGCTTAAAATTTATTTACACCAATGAACGCTTTTTATCACTCAAAATATGCTTTCGGTCGTACGCGGCCGCCTAAGAAAAAGTCAGGGATTTACCGGATAATCAAATATATTCTGCTTATAATTGTCATTATTGGCCTGGGAATAGGATATTATATTTACCAGGCCATGTTTACGCCTAACACATGGACTCCGGGAGACGAGCCTGTAAGTGTTTATATCGAACCCGGTGACACATTTGATGATATCACCAAAAAAATATATTCCAAAGGACTTGTGGTGAATCGCTACACTTTTGAATGGCTGGCTAAAAGAAAGGACTATCCCGGCAATGTGAAAATAGGGCATTATCTTATTGAAGAGGATATGACCAATAACGAACTTCTCAACATTCTTCGTGCCGGGATGCAAACCCCGGTAGATGTCATTTTCCACAATATCAATACATTACCAGAGCTTTCAGAAAACATTTCCGACCAACTGGTATTCGACTCAATTGATCTGATGAATAAACTCAACGACACGGCTTATCTCTCCCAGTTGGGATTTGATACTACTACCGTAAAAGCAATGTTTATTCCCAACACTTACGAGCTTTACTGGACCGCTACTCCTGAGAAGTACCTTGAAAGGATGAAGAAGGAGTATGAAAACTTCTGGAATGAAAAACGTATACAAAAGGCAGAAAAAATAGATTTCACACCTTTCGAAGTATCTGTTCTGGCCTCCATCATTGAAAAAGAAACGAATAAAAATGATGAAAAGAGTACCATAGCAGGCGTATACATAAACCGGCTGGAACGGGGTTATAAGCTTCAGGCTGACCCCACTTTAAAATATGCCATGAATGATTTTTCGATACGAAGAGTCTTGAACCGACATAAAAAGATTGACTCGCCCTATAACACGTATAAATACAGCGGTCTACCTCCCGGCCCCATATGCCTTCCTTCTATTTCTTCTCTGGAGGCTGTGCTCAACTATGAAGACCACAAATTTTACTATTTTGTTGCTAAGCCGGATTTCTCAGGATATCACTCCTTTTCACGCACTTATAAGGAACACTTGAACAAAGCCAGAGAGTATCAGCAAGCATTGAATAAGAAAAAAATCTACAATTAATATGGATAAAGCGTTTAAAGCTTACGACATACGAGGGATTTACAACAACGATTTTGACAAAGCCGATGCATATAAAATCGGGTTCTTTCTCCCTGGGCTTTTGGCAGCGGATTCAGTGTTAGTAGGCCGTGATATGCGCCATAGTTCCAACGAGATATTTGAAGCCCTGGCACGGGGCATTACCGACAGCGGTGCTGAGGTAAAGAATGCCGGATTAACAACCACACCCATGATTTATTGGGCAACAGCCAAATACGGCTTTGAGGCCAGTGTGCAAATCACGGCCTCCCATAATCCCAGGGAATACAATGGGATGAAAGTTTCGCGCAAAAATGCTATGCCCGTAGGATTAGATTCCGGACTAGGTGAATTAAAAAACAAAATCAATAGCGGGCAGCCTGAGCCGGTGCACCAAAAGGGACGTATGACAAAGTTCGATTTCAGGAAGGAATATGCTTCCTTTCAGAAATCCTTTATGAATGATGTTTCTGACCTTACAGCAGCCATTGATTGCTCCAATGGTATGGCAGGGATCATCCTGAAAGACATTGTGGGCAACACACCTCATTTTATAAATTTTACACCGGACGGAAGCTTCCCCAACCATGAACCCAATCCCCTGATTGAAGAAAATACCGAAGGACTCAAAAGACTGGTAAAAAATAAGAACGCTGATTTCGGGGCTATCTTTGACGGTGATGCCGACCGCGTTACTTTTGTGGATGATCAAGGCCGGTTTGTTTCCCCGGATTTAATTATCGCGTTGCTGGGGCATTATTTCCTGGAAGACCGGAAAGAGCCGGCTACGGTCATTCAGGATATCCGCACCTCAAAATCCGTGGGAGAATATCTGCGCCCCATGGGGGGTGAAATGTACACCTGGAAGGTTGGCAGGGCTTATGCCGCCTCCAGGCTCAGGGAAATCGACGGGTTATTCGGAGGGGAACTCGCCGGACACTATTATTTCCGGGATTTTTATTATTCAGACAGCGGCATTCTGGCCCTATCACTGGTGATGAATATTCTTTCGCGTTTTAAAAAGCAAAGGATTTCTTTCTCGGAGCTGGTGGATCGGATAAAAACATACGCTAATTCAGGGGAAATTAACTTTACTATTGAAAACAAGAAAGAGGCTATGGAGGCCGTCAAAGAACATTTCCTGAGCCGCAAAAAGCCGGAGAAGTTTTTTGATTTTGATGGTTACCGGATTGAATACCCGGACTGGTGGATGAACATCCGCCCCAGCAATACCGAACCCTATTTGCGTTTTCTTGCCGAGGCCAAAGACAAAAAGGTACTCGATGAAAAAGTGGAAGAGGTGAGAAAAATTCTGGAGCCTTTTATGAGCTGAAAACAGAAATATTATGTGTAATGCCTTATTCATATAAGACCAGGCGTCTTGAAATTTTAGCATTAGTCATTACCGGTGCCCTCAAATTTATTGTTATGGACTGGCTTGACTTTCGGACATTATACATTGTTACTGCCTGTCTTTTTTGGTTTGGATTTATTTACAAGAGATATAAGGAAGACCCCCGGGTATTACAGCGCTGGGGATTCCGAAAAAGAAATCTCAAAAAGTCTTTCCTGATCATACTCCCTTTTGCCCTTGTAGCTATCGCGGGTATTGTCCTCTATGGGTTTGAAACGGAAGCTGCTATGATGAATTGGCATATTCTGCCCATCCTTGTTTTTTATCCAGTTTGGGGGCTTTTCCAACAATTTATGATCGCCGGGCTGCTTGCCGGGAACCTTGTGCAACTGCCCGAGATAAAATTAACAGACCGCCAGGTTATATTGCTTACCGCATTGCTGTTTGCCCTGGTGCATTTTCCCAGTATTTTTCTTATGGGTTATGTTTTTGTAATGGAAGCCGTATTCCTGAGTATTTATTTCCAATGGGGAAACATATGGCCCCTGGGGTTATACCACGGCTGGGTTTCCAGCTTCTTTCTGTTTATTGTGTTGGGTAGAGATCTTCTGATAGAATTATCCACAATATTCTAAAGCTTCTAAATATGGAAAAAACGCCTTAAATCAGTGCCCCGTTTCAAGCGATAATGAATAAAGAATAAAATGGCTGCTCCCGGTAGCACCGAGGCTATCACCACCAGGCTCCAATGAAGGTTTATGGCATTTTTAACATACAACGATACAACTCCCTCTATGCCCAGGCTAAAAATCCCCAAAGCAATAAACGAATAAGCTATAATATTTAATCCCTTTTCACGGGCTCGTTTAATGATTTTAGTAAGCGCCAGGGTAAGAATGTGGGCAACCACCAGCAAGGGAACTCCAAGATTTACTCCCCAATCCATGTTACCGGTAAAAACATCCAGAAGGATAAGCAGCGCGGAGGTAGAGGTCATACTTCCCAGCATCAGGACCATGAGGTTTTTGGGCCAAAATCGTATGAGCGTGGTATTGAGGAACAGTACCGCACAAACGGTCACCGAATAACGCGACCAGGTAATCCGGGAGGAAGCAAAAAGATCGATAAGCAGGGTCACTAATATCCCGGTAATCAAAACAATCCCGGAAATCTCCCAAAACAGTTTTCGCTTCTGCAAACTGCTCAGTTTTTGATAATCGGTAAGTGCTTTTTCCTCCTTTTTTCGTTTCCTGATAGTAATATAATCAATGTTACCGGTGTGTTTATCCACGACCGGTTCTCCACACAAGGGACAGAAATTGGCATTTTCTTCGACCTCTACACCACAGTTAGCACAAGGCTTCATAACTCCTCCCTTTTTTCTGATTCATATTTAACGTCTATACCCTGGTTTTTAAGAAATCGCATGAACTTCTCTTCCAGGGCGGTTGCCTTTGTAATATTTCCAAAACTAACGACCAATTTATCATCAAACCCTATGATACCACAGTTTTCTTTAACAATCCTGTTGGGCGGGGGTGGGCTGAAAATAAAATAATCTATCAGACGGCCGGTTTCGTTTGGAAGCTTTGCCTTTCCAAGATTGGTGAGCACCCCGCTGTATTGATTTGTGCCTTTGGTATAGTAGTTTACTCTTAAAATAAGGGATTTCAAAAACAAAGGAATGCTTTTAACGTAGATCTTTTTTTCGCTCCCTACATTGCGGGATATATTTTTATTAATCAATTTTTTATCCGTTTCCAGGCGAATTTGATGATAGACGGACTTGAGGATTTCATCAAAAGAATAATGTCCCAAACGAAGATCGATTTCAGGCATCACAAACAATGAAAAATTACGCATCGAGCGTGAGGGAAACATCTTCCTGAGATTCACCGGCACCTGAACCCGTATTTTTCTGAATTTCCTGTAGCGCCTGGAAGGATAGTTTTCCTCATAAATATCCTGAAGGACAAAAAGATACACGGCAACAAGAAAATCATTTATGCTAATACCTTTTTGATAAGCGGCATTTTTTATATCTGGCATCGATATTATCATGATCTTTCTGATAAAACGCGGCTTGCTTTGCAAAGAATAGGGTAAATGAAAGGCTTTTGATTTACTTACCATTGGAGGGATTTCACCTTTAAAATATCTTTTATAAGAATCCTCGTATTCTTCTTCGGGGATGCTCTCACCGGGTTGCAAATAGGCAAATTCTTCAGGAATGTCCACACCAAGCTCTTTGGAATAGAGGATAAGAAGGCTTTTCATAAACTCGTAAGCCCCGGTGCCATCGGTTAAAATATGTGAGAATTCCACGCTAATCCTGTTGTGAACAATCTTAATACGGATTAACATATCATTGCTGTCAAAAGCCCGACACGGCTTTTTATCATCAACTTCAACCGGAAAACGCTGCGGCACATGCTCCAGGTAATACCAAAAAAAACCTTCTTTTAGCTGCACCTTAAAATAAGGAAATCGCTTTTCAGTATGGGAAAGAGCTTTCAAAAAAGCGGTTATTTTTACAGGCTCTTTTAACACCGCTGTAAGTCTGAATACAGCTGTATGTTCCTTTGACAGGACAGCCGGAAAAATCTTGGCCGCATTATCCAGGGTAAACCAAAAATCACTGGATTTATCGCCATTCTTTTTGTTTTCTTCCAAATCGTTAATCGTTTTACAAGTGAGCCTGCTGAAAGGCTCACTTACAAATCCCTATCTCCCGATACCCACTAACTTTTTATTTCGTCATAGGACCGGAGTGTTTTAAGGTATTGCTATTAAAATGCAAAGTTAACGTTTAAATTTGCCCATCAATACAGCCCTGTCTATCGTATGTTTTTCCACCTCCCGGTCAAAATCATCCATAGTGCTGATATTGCCCATTTTCTCCACATCCAGGGCATAAATTGTAAAATAAAATCTTCATCGTTGAATGCGCTGCTGGTTAATTTCATGTACATTTCCTTTTTTGCCTATAATATAATAATTCCTATCCATAAAAGCAATGAATTAAAAAGGTATAGCTTCCCGCATATAACCTTAGTTTGTTCTTTACCTTTGCAGCACTTTTATGAGTAAATCACAAGCAAAATTAGGAACTGACAAAATTAACCGGCTATTGATTAGGCTGTCTACGCCGGCTATGATGGCGATGTTTGCCACGGCATTGTATAACATTGTAGATACTATCTTTATCGGCCATGGCGTAGGTTCAATGGGCATCGCTGCAGTGGCCATCGTACTGCCTATTGTAGGAATCATCAACTCCTTTGCTCATATGGTGGGAATCGGCTCGGCCTCCCTTCTTTCGCGCTCTTTAGGTGCCAAAAAATATAGCATGGTGGATAATATTGCCGGGAATTCTATGCTCATGATTTTTTTAATCGGCGTGTTTTTTACCACAATAGGGCTGATTTTCAACGAGCCGGTGTTACGACTTTTCGGGGCTACAGACAAAATCATCCCCTATGCTTCTTCCTATAGCCAAATCATTTTTATTGCTATGCTCTGGTTTCCTTTTTGCGTCTCCTCCAACAATCTCCTCAGAGCCGAAGGAAATGCCAAAGAAGCTATGAATGCCATGCTGCTGGGTATGGTAGTCAACACCGGCCTTGATTATGTTTTTATCTTTCCGCTGGATATGGGTATGGAAGGAGCCGCCCTGGCCACAGCCATCGGAAAATTCGCCAATCTTATCTACATCCTCTATTACTTCAACTCCTCGAAAACCATTATCAAATTAAGGCCAAAAAACTTCAGGCTGAAAAAATATATAGTAAAAGAAACCACGGGTGTAGGTCTTTCCGGATTGGGTATGCGCTCCTCAGGCAGCATAGCCGTAGTGATACTCAATCACACGCTGGGCAGCCTGGGAGGAGAAATCGCTATAGCGATCTTTGCCATTATTTATCGCGTATCGCTGTTTATTGCAATGCCGCTTTTCGGTTTAAACCAAGGAATGCAACCCATTGTAGGATTTAATTACGGGGCTAATCAACCCGAACGAGTAATAAAAACGATACGGATCGGGCTGAGCTATTCGCTTTTTTTCGGGATCTTTATTGTGGGGATAGCCGAAATTTTCCCGCGGGAAATATTTTCGATTTTTACGAATGATCAGGCTCTTATTTCGCAAGGAACCGGTGCTTTTCGGATTGTCGTGTCGATGATGTGGGTCATGGGGATATCGATTGCCGGAACGGGTATTCATCAAGCCCTGGGCATGAAAAAATCTTCTTTTATTTTATCGATCATGCGCTGGATTATCCTCATTGTACCTTTGGTCTTGATATTGCCCAACCTGTTTGGGCTCGGAGTCGCAGGCGTATGGCTGGCCTTTCCTCTGGCCGACCTGGTGGCTGCACTTATCACAATCACGATATTAGTACAGACACTCTATGTTCATCAAATTATTAATAATAAATTCCTTTTCAAAAGAAAGGTAAGAACTTAATCCGTAATAATTGCATTCTTTTTTTACGCGCTTCAATTTTTCAAACAGACCGCTCATGACCTCACATACAATACGTGGAAAGAAATTTGGTTTCGGCCCGCCTTATTTTTAGCAAAAAAGAAACTACTTATTTTCTTGAATCAATGAATAAAATTATCTATTTTTATCCTGCAAAAGTTTTATTGTCATGCAAATACAACATCATAAACTTACGGATGCCCCTTTTAAAGAATCCCCCAATCAAGGAGGCCCTATCACTGTTGATACAATCATCATACATTATACCGGCGGGGCAAGTGCCGAATCTTCGATAGAAACTTTAACCAATTCGGAGGCCAAAGTGTCGGCGCATGTGATGGTGTCGGCGGAAGGCGATATCACCCAAATGGTTCCTTTCAACGCGAAAGCCTGGCATGCCGGAAAAAGTCATTATGGGGATCGCACCGGCATGAACCAGTATTCGATAGGTATTGAATTGGACAATCCCGGGGTCCTCAAAAAATCAGGACAAAACTATGTCTCCTGGTTCGGGAGAAAGTACCCGGAAGAAGAAGTGATTGAAGCGGTTCACCGCAATGAAGATTTTACGAGGTTCTGGCATATTTTCCCGGAAGAACAGATAAATGCCGCTTACAGTCTCTGCGAGCTGCTTATCAAAAATTATGATATAAAATATCTGCTGGGGCATGAGGAAGTATCGCCCGGCCGAAAGACGGATCCCGGACCGGCTTTTCCGCTGGACAAATTCCGCGATAAGCTCCTACTGGAAGACCGCTCCTCCGACGAGCCGGACACGCTGCCCGGCGAAGCGGAAGTAGCCGTTCCCAGGCTTAATTTTAGAAATGCCCCGGGAACACACGGCCAGAAAATTACTCAACCACTTAAAAAGGGCACTCTATTAAAAATTATCCGTAAAGAAGGAGATTGGTATCAGGTAGAAGCTCCGGTTAAGGGGTGGGTTATGAGCAAATATGTTAAAACAGATGATTCATGAGTTTCAAAAACATCATCATAACGCTGATAGTCATAGCTGCCATTCTTCTCGGAGTGGGATATCTTTATACTGAAGGATATATCAACACCGACTGGGAGATTTTAACCATCATCCTGGGGGCTCTGGCTATCCCTTACAAATACCTGAGAAATCGATTCAGGGACTTTGCCGGAAGCTATGAAAAAATTGACCGAATCGTTGAGCGACAGGATGAGCGAATAACAGGCGAAAAAAAACACCGCGAAGAGTTTGATAATAAAATCAGGGAGAAAGAGCTACGTATCCAGTTGCTGGAGGAAAAGCTGGAAAAAATAGACTCCCGCATTGAAAATATGGAGATGAAAAAAGAGGATGTAAGCCGGGAAGTCAAAAATATGGATGAAGAAAAATTGAAAAATACTTTTGAAGAACTTTTTAAAAGAAACAAAGGATGAAGTTTGATGCTGCCTTACTATTACTGTTTTTTATACCCTTGCTGTCTTTTTCACAAGAGTATATTTATCCCGGGGAATCGAAAACCATAACCGCCGAAACGGATACGCTTTATGTGATATCTATCGAGCAGATGCGGGAAGCGGTTATTGCTAAGAAAAAAAACAAAACTCTCAGGGAATTAAACGACACATACCAGGAAAAAATCTGCACCCTTGAGGCTAAAACAGCGGAGCTGGATTCGTTGGTTGCTATCCACGAAAAGGATGCGATATATTATCGGAAACAGTGGAGGGCGGCCGAAGAAGACCTTTCAAAAGCAGCCCGTGAAGCACGGAGGCAACATCGGTTGAAAATATTTGCCGGTATCGGAGGAGCTGCAGCCGGCGTAATTATTGGATTGTTATTTTAAACCCGAAAACCTATGAACGTATTAAATATCATACCCCTAGCAAACACGGTTAAAATCTTCAGCACCTCAGATCCGGAATTTTGGTTGCTTTATGGTCCAGTTTTTCTGTGGCTTATCCTGGTGATCATTCTTTTTATTTACTTGCTTAGAAAGTTTACGTTTGGGAAATGGAAAAATGGGGAAAATCCCTATAAAGATGAAACATTTGGCATGCCGAGGGGTGTTTTCCGGGGTACTTTAACCCTCTCGCTGCTGGTATTCGTCTTGCTGTTCGAAACCCTTTCGCTTATCTCTCCTGACCTTGAAGCCCGTTCAGAACATCTTTTTACAGCTTTTGAACTGATGATAGCCTTTTACTTCGGCAGCAAAGTGATGCATCATCTTACGGCAAGCGATAAAAAGAAAAACCGCGATGTAGCGCGTGTAATACAAACCAGGGAGGAAAACAGAAAACAGCCGGAAGCTGAGGAAAATGAAAATGCCGTGGGGTGAGTTTTGTTCCTTGTTTTTTGTTTCGTGTTCCTTGTTCCTCGCTCCTTGTTCCTCGTTCCTTGTTACTCATTCCTTGTATGGTGTTAAAGGTGGGAATTGAACGGATTGCAGAGGGAGGAATGATGCAAAAAAACTATAAAACGCCGCCAGAGGGGTGCTTATTGGTAGTCCTTTCCTGCCCTAAAACATTTTGAATATTCCGGCTGTTTAGTATCAAAATCAATTATGAACAGGATAATCATCGTCATAACATTAACGACATTAGCTTTAAGTAGTATGGCATTATCAAATAATAAAACCAATAATAATATGGAAAGAGCAACATTTGGGGCAGGCTGCTTCTGGTGCACAGAAGCAATCTTTGAGCGTGTTAAAGGAGTAGAAACCGTCACCTCCGGATACAGCGGTGGCGATATAGTGAACCCCTCATACAAGGAAGTGTCTTCCGGAACTACTGGTCACGCAGAGGTTGTTCAACTTGAGTTTGATCCTGAGGTAGTTTCTTACAAAGAGTTGCTCGAAATCTACTGGAAAACGCACGACCCTACCCAATTGAACCGACAGGGCGCGGATGTAGGACCTCAGTATCGCTCGGTAATCTTTTATCATAACGAAAAGCAAAAAGAACTGGCCGAAAGCTATAAGGAAAAACTAGAGGAAGCAGGCATATGGGACAAGCCGATTGTCACGGCTATTGAACCCTTCAAAAATTTCTTTGTAGCTGAGAATTACCACCAGGATTATTACGAAAATAACAAGAGTCAGGGATATTGCCAGTTTGTAATCACTCCCAAGCTTGAAAAATTTAAGAAAGTTTTTCAGGATAAATTAAAAAACGAAAAAATGGAGTAGTTTTCACCTTCCCGGAAAAGGTGATTTCAAATAAAAAAGGAGTTGAAAGGTCCGGTGCTTAGACTTTCATTTCCTTTTCATCGACGACCCTACGAATCATTAGAAAAGTTTTTTATCAGGGTCCATTTTACTAAAATCCTTTCAAAAACAGAAAACCGCAAGGCTTTAAAATCTTTATCGGTTCCTTAGTAATATACCTGAATTTTTGATTATTTTTATAGTCAAAATGAAGTAGATATGGCTTTTCATCCCCTTATGAAACTTATAATGCAGGATTTGGAGGCACCCCTCCAAGGTGCAATTCTTGCTGTCTATGAAAAGCCTTCATTAAAAGATATATTTGATAAAAACCAATTAAGGGACTTTATTAAAGCCACGCCTTTAGAAGGTGATCTCTACTACGCCCTTATTACAAATGAAAAACAGATCCTTTTGGAAACAGGGGGTAAAGAAATAAAACGACTGCTCCATAAAAGTGAAAGAGGAATCCAAAACCAGCGCGAAGCTGTTCGTTCATTGGTAGAAAGTAATAAAGAGGAAGATATTGCGGAAATTCAAAGTAAAAACTACTTCCACTACATCTCCGTTGCTATTACCTATCACAATCATTTCCTGGGATCTTTCGTTATCGGTGGTTTTTTTATTAAAAATGATTTATCAGAAGAAGAAATACACAGGGAATGGTGTGCCAATACCGGGTTTGATTATTCCGATTCAGTCAAAATACTTCGATATGCTCCTATTTTCAGCAAAACTTTTGTTGGAAAGCTAAAACAGTACCTTTCTTCTCTAGCTCACCTGGTTACCATGAACAAGATTTCGTATCAACAAACGCATGAGAAAGCTCACGCCAATCAAAAAGAAAAGCTTGAAGAGGCCATCGGAAATTACAAAAATATTTTGCACACTTCCGCCGATGCCATTTGGGTATCAGACAATAAATTTAACTTTCTTTTTTTGAATAATGCCGGCAAAAGCCTCTTAAGCGTAGATAACGAAGGAATAGCCTCTATGCATCTGAAAAATATGCTCGACTCCAAGAGCTTTGAGCGATTTAAAAAAGAGATTCAGTACGACTTATATAATGAAGTTCCCCAGCCGCGACCACTTTCATTTCAAGCCGGCATTTCTTCCGGCAACAAAAAAGCTTCGCGGTTAATGCATTTGCAGGCGCAAGCTATGAGAGATTCTTATGGGAATTTTATTGGTGTATTCGGCACACTGAAATCTACTGAGGATACTACCCATCAGCTTATCGAGCACTTAAAATCCGAACGAAATTTGTACAAAAGCTTATTCAACTCTTCTTTCCTGGGCTTTTTCTACTATGATTTAAATGGGGTTGTTCTTGATTGCAATGAAAAATTCGTGGATATTCTTGGGTCGAAGAAAGAACAACTTATCGGCTTCTCTATGTTCAATCGCATCCAAAATAATGAACTCCTTGCTCAAATCCGGCGTTCGCTAAATGGAGCGCAGGGTTACTATGAAGGTATATACCATTCTTTGACGGGTAATCGCCGGGTTTTTGGTAAGGCAACATTTCAGGGTGTACTTAATGAAAACAATCGTCTGAATGGAGGTTTCGGAATCCTGCAAGAACTTACTGTCCACAAACAGCAGGAAAAGCAATTGGAATTACTTAAAAGGGCCTCCGATCAAAGCCCGTCTATAGAAGTTATAACAGATAAAGACCATAAAATCACTTATGTAAACCGTCAATTTACGAAAGTTACAGGATATACTGTCGAAGATGTAGAGAACACAAAATCGAAAACCCTGGCAGATCCGTCAGAAAAAGAAAAAATTGAAACGATAGAAAAGGAATTAGAAAGAACCCATTACTGGGAAGGAGAGTTAAAAAACAAAACGAAACCCGGAGGCAACTTTTTGTTTAGCTGTCGTATGTCTGCCATTGTCAATGAGGCAGGAGAAATAACGAACTACATTATTGTCGGCAGTGACGTCACGCAACAGCGGCGCACGCAGGTACAATTCCACAACCTGTTGAGCAATCTCCCCGGCATTGCATATCGCTGCCGGAATACCCCGCAATGGCCAATGGTTTTTTTAAGTGAAGGAGCTACAAGATTGACGGGATATACGCCCGACGAATTATCCGGAGAAATAGATTACGGAGAACTTATTATTTCACAGGATAGAGACTACGTCTGGGAGGAAGTGCAAAAACAAATCCATAATAACGAAGCTTTTGAAATCACATACCGGATTAGAAGAAAAGATGGTAAAATGATATGGGTCTGGGAAAGAGGCCGCATGGTAGAACGAATCAATAATGAGACTTTCCTTGAAGGGATCATCTCCGATATCACGAATCTGAAAAAAACAGAAATTGCTCTTCGCAAAAGCGAAAAACAACTCGAAGAACAAGGGAAGCGATACCGTTCCATGTTTCTAAGCAACAGCTCTGTAATGTTCCTGGTTAATCCGGTTGACGGTGCCATCATTGATGCCAATGAAGCTGCTATTGAATTCTATGGCTACCCTAAAGAGAAACTGACCCATATGAATCTAAGGGATATTAATGCCACTGAAAATACAGAAGAACAACAAAAAAGATTGCAGGAAGCCTACAATAAAAACCGCCACTATTTTCAATTCAAACATCAATTGGCTAACGGTTCTGTCAGGGATGTAGAAGTCTATTCAAGTTCGATTAAGCTCGATGCCAACTACTACCTGTTTTCAGTGATTCATGACATTACCGACCGGCTTAAGGCCGAACATGACCTTGTGAAAGCTAAAGAAAAAGCCGAGGAGAGTGACCACTTAAAAACGGCCTTTTTAGCCACAATGTCACACGAGTTGCGAACACCGCTGAACTCCATTATAGGATTCAGTGATTTAATCCCCACAGAAACCAATCGCGAGGAAATAACCCGTTTTGCGCAAAATATTAACAGCAGTGGTGTCAAATTGCTCGACATTATCGATGATGTGTTTGAAATGTCAAAACTGGAAGCGGGTAATTTTCAACTCAGAAAGGAGCGGTTTAAACTTACGGAGTTGATAACGTCAGTAATAAATGAAACGCGCACTGTTGCTAAAAATTATAACAAAGAAAACGTCAATATTACTCTGAATTTTCCGGAAAATAATTATGACCACATCTTCCTGAACAGCGACCGAACAAAACTTTACCAGGTATTCATTAATCTGACTAAAAATGCCCTGAAATTCACTCAGGAGGGCACCGTTGAAATAGGGGGCCGAATAGAAGATAAAGATATCCTCTTTTATGTAAAAGATACAGGAGTAGGGATGGCTAAAGACAAGCAAAAATTGGTCTTTGAGCGCTTCCGCCAGTTAGATGAAAGCAATACCCGGAAATATGGGGGAACGGGGCTTGGATTGTCCATTAGTAAAGAAATTGTGGAAAAAATGGGGGGAA
>JAIPBX010000030.1 GCA_021738485.1 Bacteroidales bacterium
CTTGAAAATTCCAAATAGCAATCCCCAAATTTCAATTAAACCTCAAAACCCAATAACCAATAATACCCAAAGGAACAAGCGCACTGTCTGCTCAATTCCCTTTTGGGATTTGGGCTTTGAAAATTGGAATTTATTTGGAATCTGAAATCTGAAATCTGGAATCTGAAATCTGGAATCTGAAATCTGAAATCTGGAATCTGGAATCTGGAATCTGTTTTTCGTCACTCACCGACAAATCTTCCCCTTTCACCGAATTATTGTTTACTTACATGAGCTACTTCCATAGTTTTGTTTCAAATTAATTCAAAAACAAAATACAATGAAAGATCACGGAAGTAAATCAAAATTGTTAATGGGCCTCTTTATTGTTTTGGCCGGCTTTTTATTTCTTTTCAATCGCATGGACCTTCTTAGCGATAGCTTCGCAGATATTGTTTTCTCCTTTCAAATGCTATTACTGGCTATCGGAATCATTGCGGTAGGCAGTTATGTTAGAAATGTGGTGGGCTGGATATTGATTGTCATTGGCGGTGGATTTTTGCTGGCTGATATGGCTGGTATCTCGGCGGGTTTCAATGAGGTGTTCTGGCCTGCATTGGTAATTATCATCGGTTTAGTCATTATATTCAAAAGCTCTGGCCGCTCTTTTTTACATGGTAAGTGGCAAAAAAAGCCGCACTACCTTTCTGAAGTAAAAAATGATGAAGAGTTTGAAGATGTGGCTGTTTTCGGGGGAGGCGACAAAAGTTATACCCTGAAAAACTTACGTTCAGGAAAAATAGTGGCTATCTTTGGAGGCTCAGAGATAGATTTCAGTGAGACCGAAATATCGGACGAAGGCGCCGTAATTGAGGTCTTCTACATGTTTGGTGGTTCTACCCTTTGGGTGCCTGCCGATTGGAATGTAAAGACGGATGTGGTTTCTATCTTTGGCGGATTCGAAGAAAAGCGTCATCCAACCAAATCGGCCGCTGAAAACGGAAAAAAACTTTACGTCAAAGGAATGGCATTGTTTGGAGGAGGAGAAATAAAGCGGTTGTAATATGGCAATTCATCCTGTACTTGGCCACAAAGCCAATTGGATTTATTACATTTTAGCATGGAGTGTCATCTTGTCACTCCATGTTGTGCTTGTTTACAACTTTTCGTCTTTTTCCCTGAAATACGCTTTTACCGATGCCGTGTTGCAGGTGGGGATACTTGCCCTTATCGGATTGGGCACATGGTACCTGGTACGCTACACCGACCTGGAGATTCTTAAGAAGACACATGTATTAATTAACCTGGTTTTTGGGGGAATAACCCTGTTACTGATTTGGTTTGTTCTGTCTTTCGGGACGCTCTATCTTTTGTTTAAGGATGATCCATCAGTGCTCGAATACCTTAAAGAGAGTTTATTCTTACGAACGGGCATAGCCCTGATTCTGTTTTCCATAGTGGTTTTGGTCTATTATACGATTAATTACTATAACCATTTTCATGAAAAGCTCCGGAATGAGGAGCGACTGAAAGAAAACGCACGCGAGTTGGAACTGGCTTATCTGAGGGCCCAGGTAAATCCGCACTTTCTTTTTAATGCGCTGAATTCAGTTAGTTCATTGGTTGTGATAGACCCGGACAAAGCACAGGAGACGGTGGTGGAGTTATCCGAATATTTGAGACAGAACATGTTTTTAAGCCGCAAGCGTTTTGTTACCGTGAAAGAAGAGATAGAAAATATTAAAAGATACCTTCAGATTGAGGAGATAAGATATGGCGAACGGATTACGAAGCAGCTTAATATTCCACCGGAATGCAAAAATATGGTGCTGCCTTCTCTGATTCTGCAGCCTTTGTTTGAGAACGCTGTCAAATTCGGCCTTCATGAAAGCACAGGCGAATTAAGAATTTTTTTTGATATAACATGCCATGATGATTTTTTGTACATTAGGTTGCAAAATAATTATGAGGATACATCGCAAACGGCCGCCGGTACAGGAAGAGGGTTGGAAAATGTAAAGCAGCGACTGCGTATTATTTACGGCAGGCATGATTTGTTGAAAGTTGAGGATAAAGACCGGGAATTTATCGTGACGATGAATATACCACAATACATAAACGACCCGTTAAACCGACTGGAATCATGAAAAGGATTCGAACCATCATAGTAGACGATGAGAAGCCCGCCAGAGAGCAAATTAATTATTACCTGAAAAGCGACGAGCGTTTTGAGGTGATTGAATCCTGCCAAGACGGTTTCGAGGCTCTCAAAAGCATTCAATCTCACCATCCTGATCTTGTTTTTTTGGATATTCAAATGCCAAAGCTAACCGGGTTTGAGATGCTGGAATTAATACAGGATCCGCCCAGTATAGTTTTTTCAACGGCTTACGACGAATATGCCCTCAAAGCCTTTGAGGTGCATGCGGTCGATTATCTGCTAAAACCCTTCACGAAAGTGCGGTTTAATGATACTTTAAACCGCGTTTGCGAAAGAATTGAGCTGCAGGAGAAGAAAGAGGATGTTGCTGAAGTAAAAGCCAGTTATGACAACTATACCGGAGAAAATTTACAACGCATAGTGGTTAAGCATAACGGGAGAATAATTATCGTATCCGTCAGAGATATTATTTTTTTAGAATCAATGGATGATTATGTGGGAATCCATACTTCTACGCAGCGCTACCTGAAGCAGAAACCCATGAAATATTTTGAAAGTAATCTGGATTCTAATCAGTTTGTAAGGATTCATCGCTCCTATATGGTCAACCTTGACTTTGTTTCAAGAATTGAACCCTACGGCAAAGAGACCTGGAAGGTGATTCTTAGCAATGACACCCCCCTAAGCGTAAGTCGGTCAGGAATGAAAAGGTTGAATCAACTTATGGATATTAATGCCTGATATTCACTCCTATCCTTTGTTTTTGAGCGATCCTGAAAAGTTTACTCGATTCTCTCATTTTTTGGTATCTTTGCCCCTCAAAACGAAGGAAGAATATTGAAATTTAATGAGTTTAATTTCAGCAGTGATTTGCTGGAAGGAATAGAATCGATGGGTTTTGAAACGGCCACCCCCGTGCAGGAAAAAGCGATACCTGCCATCATGGAAGGTCGCGATGTTATGGGACTGGCACAGACGGGAACCGGTAAGACCGCTGCCTTTTTACTCCCCCTCGTCGATAAAATGTTAAAAAATCCGGGCAATAAAAAAACACGGGCTTTGATCATTGTCCCGACCCGTGAGCTGGCCATGCAGATTGATGAACAGATGGAAGGGCTGGCCTATTTCGCTTCTGTGGGATCGGCCGCCGTTTATGGAGGGGGAAATGCCGATGCCTTTGTCCGCGAAAAAAACGCCCTCAAACGCGGTGCGGAGATGATTATTTGTACGCCGGGACGTATGATCGCTCATCTGAATCAAAAATATGTGGACTTTTCAGGACTGGAATGGCTTATCCTGGATGAGGCTGACCGTATGCTCGACATGGGTTTCTACGAGGATATCCTGCGCATTATCTCCTATCTTCCCGCAAAAAGGCAGAACCTGTTCTTTTCAGCAACGATGCCCGATAAGATGAGGAAATTGACCGGGAAAGTGTTGAATAACCCATTGGAAATAAACATAGCTTCGTCCAAGCCCGTAGAAAAGGTTTTACAGGTGGCTTATTCGGTTCACCACTCTCAGAAGCTGGCCCTGGCTAAACATATTCTTCCCAGCAAAAACCTGGAAAGGGCTATCGTTTTTTGCTCCACCAAGGTAAAGGCCAAACAACTCGCCGGGGAATTAAAACAATTCAATATGGACGTGGAGGATATTCACTCCGATCTTTCCCAGGAATACCGGAAACAGGTGCTGGGCCGCTTCAAGAATCAGCAGTTGAAAGTGCTGGTAGCTACCGATGTGCTCTCACGGGGTATAGATATTGAGAATGTAGGTTTGATTTTGAACTATGATGTACCGGGTGAAAGCGAGGATTATATTCATCGTATTGGTCGTACGGCAAGAGCGGAAGCCGATGGGGTAGCCATTACATTCATAGGTCCGGACGAACAATGGAAGTTTGCTAAAATTGAAAAACTCCTTGGTTATGAGGTATTTAAAAACGTAAATCCTCCTGAAATCGGAAAGGGACCTGAGTACAACCCTTCGGCAGGCCAACAAAGAAAACCCAAATTCCGTAAATCTTCCGGGAAAAGGCGATAAACGCTTCATCTCTTCCTTCCGGATACTTTCCGGATTCATTTTTTGCTTTTTTCTGTCAATACTCGTTGCCTTAATGCGCAGCGAGTAATGCCTTTTGGTAGGGTACTATACATTTTAAGCTGTATCGACTATGAAATAATGCTACTGATTTTGTTTGACAAGTAGAATTCGGGTAGAAAGCATACAGTATGCCAATAAATGAAGGGGGAAGGTATAAAAACTTCGTATAGAAAGAAATAACTTGGACAGGTAACGATTACAAAGAAAAGTATTTTGTAAATTATTGATTATAAGTAAAATATATAAACACCCATGGAGTCTTTCTTCTCTGCAATAAAAAATAAGCACATTAAATTTATTTAGATTTAATTTAAAAATTGCTTTTCTATATAATTTAATATATTGATAATCAATTAATAATACTTCAATAAAAATCATTTATAATTATTGACAAGGCAAAAGCTTGTTCTTATTCATGATTTAATATAGTTTTGCATACGTAATAAAAAGCATAAGGAGAACTTTTTTCATGGAGTATTATTACAACAAGCTTATTATCAGATTTATAGGAGAGAAGCGGGCGCAGTTTAATAAAATCATTGATTATTTTCAACGCGTTCATTTTCTTACTCGTAAGCAAGTGCTTTTCTAGCTTCTACAAGCGATAGCCTAATTCCCTTTTACCCATAATATCATACTTGAACAAAAAGCAGGCATAAAAAGCCATGCATAATAAATAGATTGGTTTTTCTTTTTATAGATGCATTTTAAAACGTGATTGTTATGAGCTTGAATCAAATAATTAAAGACAGAATATTAATTCTCGATGGCCCTATAAGCCCCATGATCCCAGAGTATAGTTTAAAAGAAGCTGATTTCGTGGGTAAGAATATTAATGGCCGTCTTCATAAGGAGTTATCCGGAAATACTTCGTTTTTGTCTCTCACTCAACCTGCATTGATAAAAAGAATTCATGGCAAGTATTTGGAAGCAGGGGCCGACATAATCAAGACTAATTCCCTCAATGCCAATTTTATAATAAAATATGGCAGGGATATGGATGAACTTATACACACCATAAACCGCCAGTCGGCTCTCATTGCCAGAGAAATAGCCGATAAATATTCTACACAAAATAAACCGCGTTTTGTCGCCGGTGTTTTAGGACCTGCCGGTAAAACCTTAAACGGTTCACGTACTTTAAAATATACCGACAGACAGGATTTCGATTACGATACTCTGGTAGAGGTTTATACACTGCAAGCCCGATCATTACTCGAAGGAGGGGTCGATATGTTTCTTATCGAAACTATTATTGATTCCCAGAGTCTTAAGGCAGCGCTTGCAGCTATTGAAAAAGTCAATCTTCACCACCTTCCTGTAACTATTGCTGTGACGCCTACGGACCAAAATGGCCGAACTCTTACAGGGAAAAAACTGGAGACATTTTTAAACTCTATAGCACATCACCGAATATTTTCTGTCGGTATTAATTGTCCTTTCGGAATCAAGTCATTACTCCCGATTATTCGCAGGCTATCGGCCAGGAGCCCCTTCTATGTTGTTACTCATTTGAGCACTGGCTTACCTAATGAGAATACAGCTAATAACCTCTCAACGCACCGGATAAATGGTGATGCCGAAAGGCTTTTTAAGGAGGGATTGGTCAACATAGCCGGAGGCTGCTATAATTCCCACCCCGGCCATATCGAAACTATAGCAGATACAGCCCAAAAGTATAAGCCTCGTAAAAAACCTGTAAATCCGGTAAGATCTGAAATTAGGGGCCTAAAGAATTTGAATGAGACGGGACAAAGCCTCCGGACAAATAAACAAGTAAAAGAAGCTCAAGGAACAAAAAGTCTTCCCACTCATGTTTCCCTGGAAGAAGCCAGGCAGAAAGTTTTTGTTCCAAATCGTTCCGCTGATAAACAGCACTCAGAGATGCTGGGTGTTAAAGTATTTGATGATTATTCTCTCCATATCCTGAGAGATTACATTGACTGGACACCGTTTTTCCATGGTTGGGGAATGAAAGGCAAATATCCCGAAATCCTTGAGGATGAGAAGAAAGGGAAGGAGGCGAACCGGATTTTCCGGGAGGCCAACCAGTTGCTGGAGAAAATCATTGAAAACAAATTGATTGCGGCTAAAGGGGTTTTTGGTTTGTTTCCCGCAAATGCAAAAGGAGATGATATTCTTGTTTTTGAGGATGATAACAGGCAGAAAGTGCGGAAAGTGTTGCCTATGTTGCGTCAGCAGAAAACAAAGCGCGTCAGGGATGAGTATTTTTCGTTAAGCGACTTTTTGGCTCCTTATAATAGTGGCCTGCATGATTATATCGGGGCATTTGCCGTTTCCGCGGGTATAGACTCCGATTATTACGTCAACGAATTCAAACAACAGGGAGACCATTACAACAGCATCATGTTCCGGTTGGTGTGCGACCGCCTGACGGAAGCATTTGCCGAGCATTTGCATGAGAGAGTAAGAAAGGAATTCTGGGGCTATCAAAAGGATGAAAAGCTTAGCAAATCCCATCTTATTAAAGAGAAATTTCAGGGAATCAGGCCCGCCCCCGGCTATCCTGCCTGCCCCGACCACACCCTGAAAGGGGACATCTTTGAACTGTTGGAAGCAACCCGTCATACGGGTATCAAATTGACCTCAAGCTATGCCATGCACCCGGCAAGTTCGGTTTCCGGGTTTTATGTAGCTCATCCTGAGGCCCGGTATTTCCGTGTGGGAAGTATACAGAAAGACCAGGTGAAGGATTATGCATTAAGAAGGGGATGGAAGCTCGGCGAGGCTGAGCAGTGGCTTGCACCATTAATCGGTTATAAAACCGGTGTTAAAGTGTGAGCGATGGAATCGTTTTAATATAAGAATAAAAAATATTAACCATGAAGATTACAGACATTTTTAAAGAAACCAAACGGACATTTTCTTTTGAGTTTTTTCCACCGAAGAACATGAATGCAGCAGTACGTTTTGGAATTAATGCCGGACAGCTCATGAAGCTGAATCCTTCTTTTGTTACCGGCACATACGGAGCAGGTGGTTCTACTCATGAGAAGACCTTCGACATGGTGGATTTGTTCAATAATTCACTGAATTTTACCTGTATGCCTCATTACACTTGTGTGAATGCTACTGAAGAAAAGATAGCTTATGACATGCGGGTATTGAAAGACAACAATATTGAAAATATCATGCTTTTAAGGGGCGATCCACCCAAGGATAATCCCGACGCATTGAAGAATCCCGATGGGTTTAATTATGCCAGTGATTTAATTCAATTTGTAAAAAAGTATTACGATCATTTTGCCATTGGCGCGGCGGCTTATCCTGAAAAACACCCCGAGGCCCGGACACTGGATGAAGATATCCGTAACCTCAAGCATAAGGTGGATTCCGGGGTGGATTTTCTGGTTACCCAGATGTTTTTCGACAACGACTATTACTACAGGTTTTTGGAAAAGACCATGAAAGCAGGTATAGAATGCCGGATTATTCCGGGAATTATGCCGATAACGAACTACAAGCAGATTAAAAAGTTTGCCGACATTTCAGGAGCACATATCCCCAAATCCCTGCAGAGAAGAATGGAAGCCAATTTGGGAAGACCCAACGAGCTCTACAAAATCGGGTTAGACTTTGCTATTAAGCAGGCCCACGATTTGTTGGAAAACGAGGCTCCCGGTCTGCACTTTTATACGCTTAACAAATGCCGGGCGGCGGTGGATTTGTATGAGTCACTGGCCGATGACTATAAGGAAATCAGGAAAAAATATGAGAAGAGTTTTTCTCCTCATATGCCATTTTAAACAGTTTTAACAAAACACATTAGATAACATAAAAAAACAGACATATTATGAGTTATGATTTAGGAAAAATTACCGAAACCCTGATCCAGGGGAAAGTGGATAGATTAACAGAATTGACTCAGGAAGCTATTGATTCAAATGCAGAACCTGCAAAGATCCTCAACGAAGGCCTGCTGCCGGGCATGGATAACGTAGGGGAAAAATGGAAAAACGGGGAAATGTTTATGCCCGAAGTGCTGCGTTGTGCCAAAGCGATGAGCAAATCCATGGACATTCTTCGCCCCAGGTTGACAGAAGGCGAATTGGGCAGTGCCGGTACGCTGGTGATAGGTACCGTGGCAGGCGATCTTCATGATATTGGGAAAGACCTGGTGGGGATGATGTTTGAAGGAGCCGGCTACAAGGTTATCAACATTGGTATCGACCAGCCCAATGAAAATTTTGTTAATGCAGCTATAGAACATAAGCCCGATGTATTGGGGATGTCAGCCCTCCTGACGACTACCATGCCCCGTATGGGTGAAGTGGTTAACTCCCTGAAAGAAGCCGGTATCAGAGACCAGATAACGGTTATGGTTGGCGGCGCTCCTGTTACCGAAGAGTACGCTCAGGAAATCGGTGCCGACCTGTATGGAGCCAATGCCAGTACAGCGGTAGATGTGACCCGCGAATATTTTGCAAAAGCTAAAAATTAAAAAAGTATTTTCATGAAAATAAATCAAACGGTCAACAATTCGACCCAATTCAAGGTCCTTTCCGAGAACCAGATCGAAGAGATATTCTATTCAGCGCTGGAAGTGCTGGAGCGCACAGGAGGAGTGATCTATCATGAGGAAGCCCTGGAATTGTTTAAAAACAGTCATGCTATTGTGGAGGGCAATCGCGTCAGGATTCCGACGACTATGGTAGAAGAGGCCCTTAACTTTTACCCCAGGAAGATCACCCTGAAAGGACGAAACGGTAAACGTTCGTTGCATCTTCAGAAGGATACGGTCGCTTTTGGAACAGGTTCCGACCTGCCTTTTACCTACGATCGGAAATCGGGAGAGCGAAGACGAACCAGCTACAACGATGTTACCAATGCCGCCAAACTGGTGGATGCACTGGATAACTACGATTTCTTTATGTCGCACGGGATTGTGGGTGATGCGCCCAATCCCCAGACCTATGATCGGCACCAGTTTATGGCTATGCTGGAGAATTGTACCAAACCTATGGTACTGACCAGTGTGGACGGCGAAGGACTGGAAGACCTGTGGAAGATGGGGTGCATGATTCAGGGCGGCGAAGACGAGTTTCGTCTCAATCCCTCGTTTGTAGCTTATATCGAACCTATTTCTCCGCTAAAGAACGACAGAACAGCCGTAGAGAAGCTGCTTTTTGCAGCCGAGAAAAAGATACCGGCGATGTACACGCCTTGTCCGAGTTCGGGAGCTACAGCCCCGGCCACCATTGCCGGAATGCTGGTACAATCCCTGGCCGAAACTCTTTTGGCCACTGTAATGTGCCATCTTAAGAATCCGGGGATGCCTCTGATTATGGGTGGAGTGACTACCGTCCTGGATATGAAACAGTCTTCATATTCCTATGGAGCGCCCGAATTATCTTTGGCATCAGCCGCCAATACAGACATTTCCAAATGGCTTAACCTGCTGATGTTTAGCACGGGAGGTTGCAGCGATTCTAAAATACTCGACGAGCAAGCGGCAGCAGAGCAGATGATGAACCTGTTTTATTCATACCTCTCCGGAGCCAACCTGATTCATGATGTTGGGTATATTGATCATGGTACCAATGCATCCCTTGAGAGCCTGGTGCTTAACCAGGAAATGATGGGTATGGTTAAACAGTTCGGCAAAGGTATCAATACCGATGATGAACACCTTGCTCTCGATCTTATCGAAAAGCAAGGACCCGGAGGAGAATATGTCACTACCGACCATACTTTTGAACACTGGAAAGAATGGTTCCTGCCCAAACTGCAGGACCGCAGCGACTACGAAACATGGGTGAAAAATGGCTCCAAAACGATGGGAGACCGCGTGAAAGAACGAACGCAACACCTGCTGGACAATTATAAACCGGAGCCATTGGAAGAAGGTCTTAAGAAGGAACTCTGGAAAGTGGTAGAAGATGCCGATAAGAGGCATGCTTAAACCTTTAGTTTAAATCAAGATAAACATATTATGAAGACAAGAACGAATTATACAACATATCAAAGCCCTCAGTTCAGTATCCTCTCTGAAGACCAAAAAGAGCGGATTTATAACGGTATGCTGAGAACGCTTCAGTATACGGGAGCCAATGTGCACCATGAAGGGGCCCGGGAATTGTTTAAAAAAGCGGGCTGTAAGGTTGACGGGGTGCGCGTGTACTTCCCCTCGGAAGTCATCACCAATGCGTTAGCCACGGTGCCTCCGGTTACGGAAATTTTTCCGTGGGACGGAACTACGGAAAAAAAGATCACCGTGGAAAAGAATCGCAGCTATTTTGGCCCCGGACCGACGCCACCCAATTTTATCGATACCGAAACACTGGAGCGAAGAAAGTACCTGCGCAAAGATGCTTCGCTGGTAGCCCGCGTATGCGATGCATTACCAAATATGGGCTACGTCCAGTCGCTGGGTTCTATCAGTGATGTTACCAACGGGCTGGCCGATGTGTATGAGTTTGCCGATATGGTTCGCAATACTACCACACCCATTATGAGTTGGTCTTTTGATAAAGAAGGATGCCGCGACATTCATCGCATGGGAATCGCCATGGCGGGCAGCGAAGAGGAATTCAGGCAGCGACCGAATTATATTTTCTATGGGGAACCGATTTCTCCCCTGGTAAGTGATTATCATGCCATTGACAAATGCATGTACTGCGCTGAAAACCGTATCCCTCAGGTTTACAGTCCCTGTGCCATAGGTGGCGGTACCGTGCCTGCAACTCATGCCGGTCAGCTGGTGGTGGCCCTATCCGAATCGATGGTGGGGGTTATTGCTTCTCAATTGATTTCTCCCGGCACCTGCGTGATTATCGGTGGGGTGCAGTCCATCCTTGACATGCAATATTCCATTTATTCATACGGAGCACCCGAATTGAGCCTGCTGAGCGCTGCCCATACCGAAGTAGTGCATCATTGCGGCCTGCCGATGTATTCCCAGTCGGGTTGTACCGATACCAAGAAAATGGATATGCAATCGGCTATGGAAGCCAGCCTGTCTATTAATGCAGCTATGATGAGCGGAGCCAATTTTGTCCATGACAATGGCTATACCGAAAGCGGGCTGACCGGTGATGTATTTCAGACGGTCCTCGACGATGAGTTGATTTCTATGGCCCGCGTCATAGAAAGAGGAGTGGAAGTGAATGAGGAGACGATGGCTGTGGAACAGATTAATAACGTTGGTCCGGGCGGACACTATCTCTATGAAGACCATACTATGAATTGGTTCCGAGAACATTGGCGGCCTACATTAATGAACCGCAGCAGTTATGAAGACTGGGTGCAACAGGGAGAGAAAACCCTGAAAGACCGTGTAATTGAAAAAACACGGGATTTAAGGGATAATTATGAAGGTCCCAGAGCAAAAGTCCCGGCCAGGGCTGATGAGGAGATAGAGAAAATCCTGAAAGAGGCCGAGGAACGAATTAAGAAAGAGCAACCGGCCGGAAAAAAATAATGCTGAGATTGTCTGTTAAAGCCTTTGAAACCTGTCAGGCCCGTTTTATACGGGTCATGACAGGTTAAAAGGGTGAAAGAAAAAACGGACATATGCTTTGAGTTGGGTGAGGCTTTTTTGGAGTATCCATTATTAATAAAAATATATTTAGTATGAACCGCTACGTGATAGGAATTGATACCGGAGGCACTTTTACCGATGGAGTATTATTGGATTACTCTTCGCGTAGGGTAGTATCGTCAGCTAAAACGCTGACCACAAGGAAAGACCTGAAACAGGGCGTTATCAGGGTGTTACAAAAGCTCAATATTCAGGAGGATTATAGCATTAAGCTGGTAGGTATATCCAGCACGCTGGCTACCAATTCCATTGCCGAAGGGAAGGCAAGAAAGGTGGGCTTGGTATTACTGGGCTACAACCAGAAGCTGATTGAGAACTATGGTCTTCGTGATAATTTATCAACTGAAGATATTGCTTTCTTTTCCGGCGGGCACAATGCCCAGGGGGTTGAAATGGCTCCTGTTGATGAAGAAGGGATACGGCAATGGGTGAAAGACAACCAATCAAAAGTGGATGCTATAGCGGTTTCTAGTTATTTCAGTCCGATGAATCCCGAACATGAGCTGAAGGCCCTGGATATTATTCAAAAAGAATCCGACCTTCCCCTAGTCATGGGACATCAACTGTCTACCAAGCTTGATTCCATTAAAAGGGCAGCCACGGCTTCTATCAATGCCTCACTGGTGGCCGTTATGCAGGATTTTATTCAATCCGTACGGCATTCTCTGAAGGAACTCAGCATAGAAGCACCTTTGATGATTGTCCGGGGCGACGGGACCTTGATGCCTTACAATGAGGCCGTCTATAAACCCGTAGAAACAGTTCTTTCTGGTCCGGCAGCCAGTGCCATAGGAGGTATTTTTTTATCAGGGAAAAAGGAGTCGCTGGTGATCGATATGGGAAGTACTACTACCGATATGGCCCTGGTCGAAAATTCCAGGGTCGTCGTATCGGAAGAAGGCGCAAGAGTGGGGGAGACGGAGACAGCAGTGGAAGCTGCCCGCATTCGAACGGTCAGCATAGGTTGCGACAGCCGGATTTCCTTTGATAAGAAGAATGAGTTGCAAGTAGGCCCCGAACGAGTTAGAGCGCTTTCGCAGATGGCCA
Source organism: Bacteroidales bacterium (assembly GCA_021738485.1). GTDB lineage: Bacteria > Bacteroidota > Bacteroidia > Bacteroidales > JAIPAH01 > JAIPAH01. Next base: position 12,852 of record JAIPBX010000030.1, read on the forward strand.
TTACGCATCCGAAAGTAGCTGCCGAAATCAGAAAGTTAAAAAACGACCCGTCGGCATATAGAAATGAGCACGACCTGGAATATTGGTATCTTCATCGCTCGCCCGATGACTCGGTATTAGAAATTTTGGACGCCTCTCAGCGCAAGATGTTCGACAGGTTAAAAGAACCCACCAAATTGAGTATCCTCATGGAAGAGTTTGGGGTGTATCATCCTTCTCATCTTAACCTGCATGATTTTATTCGCCAGGGCTATATTGAGTGTGCCTCTCTTAACCCCTCAGACCTCTTGCACGTTAGAGACGATATGGACTTGTGGGACAAGGAGGTAGCTGAAATCGCCACCGGTTTCATAGCCGATGAATATGGCCTGAAGAAAAAGGCTCTTATTGATAAGGCTTTTACACGCATTGTAGATATTATTGTGGAGGAAATGCTCATTTACCTGGCTTGTCAGCAGAGCGGAATCCGTAATATGCCCTCCAGCATCGACGGCCAGTGGGGGAAATGGATGCTTAGGGAAATTCTGAATTCAGATAATGATTACTTGTCGGTTGAATTAAAAAGCCGTTTCCCGGTGATAGGAACCGGTGCTCCGGCCCGCCATTTCCTTAATGAGGTGGTGCGCTGTTTCCATAACAGGTTGATTATACCGGAATTTTCGGAAGTAGCTAATGCTGTCGGTGCGGTATCCGGTTCCATTACAGAAGTGCGTGAAGCTTTGGTTTTTATCCGCGAAAGCGAAGATTCTTATACCTACCAGGTCAAATATAACGGGAGTTTCGAAAATTTTGATACTTATGAAGAGGCCTGTGAGCATGCCGAAAATATATCGCACGAAAAGGCCAGGGATGCCGCTGTTGAGGCAGGCTCTTCCACACCTTACGTGGAAACCCAAAAGAAAACGGAGGGGTCGCTGACACGGTTTGTTTCCAGGGCTATCGGTAATCCCCGGTTATCCAGACAAGAAAAAAAGATAAACTCATGAGCAAGAGTCAGAAAACAATAATTGCCTGCGGGGGGATGAAAGCTGAATTTGAAAGATTGAATCCGGCAGATAACGGGATAGAGATGCATTATATGCCTCAAAACCTTCACCGGGTACCGGATACGCTGAGAAAAAAGTTGCAGGAAACTATTGACCGGGTAGCTGAAGACACGGAAACCATTATCCTGGGATACGGGCTTTGCTGTAATGGCGTAGTGGGACTGAAAGCTCCGGAACAAGGGCTGATTGTTCCTAAAGTTCATGACTGTATAGCTCTATATATGGGTAGCACAGAAAAATACAGGAACATGTTTTCTCAAAATCCGGGCACCTATCATCTCACCCGGAATTGGATGGATAATAAAAAGGATCCCCTGGGATTAGTCGAGCACGAATACAAAAGACGTCTCGGCGCTGAGGATGCCAGGGAGACCATGGAATGGGAGATTAAAAACTATTCCCATATCAGCTATATCAATACAGGCACAGGCCGAACGGAGCAATACAGGAATAGGGCCCTGGAAAATGCCCGCCAGTTTAACAAGCAGTTTATGGAAATATCGGGGGATGATGCTTTTTTTAGGAAGATCGTACATGGCCCCTGGGATAAAAAGAATTTTGTCCATATAAAACCACATGAAATTAGTAAACAAGAATACTTTTTAAAATAAAAGGAAACACAATTATGCGTATAGTAGGTGAATTAATTAATGCCAGCCGGAAAAAAATCCGCGATGATATAAAAGAGAAGAATGCCGAAGTCATAGCTAAAGTAGCACAAGACCAGGTAGATCATGGGGCGGACTTTATCGATGTGAATGCCGGCATTTTTGTAGGTAAAGAAGCCGATTATGTAAAGTGGCTGATTCGAACAGTTCAGGGTGCTGTGGATGTGCCCTGTTGCATTGATACGCCCGATCCTAAAGTACTGGAAGAGGCTGTCAAAGAACACAAAGGCACGCCGATGCTGAATTCCATTTCGCTGGAAACAGATCGCTACAACAATATGATCCCGATCCTCAGGGGGACTGATATGAAAGTGATAGCCCTTTGTATGAGTGATGAGGGAATGCCTTACACCAAAGATGACCGGATGAAAATTGCCGATAAACTGGTCAATAACCTGGTGAAAAATGATGTAAAACTCGAAAATATTTTCGTCGACCCTTTGGTCCAGCCGATTGGCTCGGGCGATCATTTCGGACGGGAGTTTCTGAATACTATCGAAGCTATCCATAACAAGTACGAAGGGATTCATACTATCTGCGGCCTTTCCAATATTTCCTATGGTATTCCGAAAAGGAAATTTGCCAATCAGACTTTTATGACGATGGCTATTACAAAGGGGCTCGATTCAGCTATTATGAACCCGCTTGACGAGGGTATGATGGCAAAGATTATTGCTACCGAAACGCTGCTGGGCAAAGATCCTTTCTGTGAAAAATATATGGAAGCGTATCGCGAAGGGAAATTTGAAACGAAAAAATCATAAGTAGAATCAAAAAATAAAGAGTTATGAGTGAAAAAAAATATTCCGAAGTAGAAGAAACTGCCAGAAGTTACTACAACAGCGAAGATGCCGACAATTTTTACTATCGTATCTGGGGTGGTGAAGACCTTCACCTGGGCATCTATGACAAAAACGATGAGGATATTTTTACTGCCAGCCGGAAGTCCATTCAAAAAATGGCGGATTTAGCCGAAAAGATAGATGAGAATACCCGCATCATTGATTTGGGTGGTGGATTTGCCGGTACGGCAAGGTATCTGGCCAAAAAGTATGGCTGCCATGTTACCAACCTGAATGTGAGTGAAGCAGAGAATGAACGCGGGCGTAAAATGAATAAAGAACAGGGCCTCGATCACCTGATTGATGTAATTGACGGAAGCTTTGAGGATATCCCCTTTGAAGATGAAACCTTTGATATCGTTTGGTCACAGGATGCTATCCTCCATAGCGGTGATCGCCCGAAAGTGGTAGCTGAAGCCGCCAGAGTGCTGAAATCCGGTGGAGAAATGATTTTTTCCGACCCGATGCAAACGGCCGATTGCAATAAAGATACCCTCCAGCCCGTTTATGATCGTATTAATTTAGCATCTTTGGGATCACCTGAGTTTTATGAGAAGGAATGTGCAAAACATGGGTTGAAGAAGATTTCATTTGAAGAGATGCCCCAGCATCTGGTGAATCATTACTCGAGGGTGCTTGAAGAGACGAAAAAGAATGAGTCCTGGTTAAAAAATTATGTATCCGATGAATACATCTCCAATATGAAAACCGGGTTACAACACTGGGTAAATGGTGGTAAGGAAGGAAACCTCACATGGGGGATCTTTCATTTTAAGAAAAAATAATGAAAATCAGAGGTGAGGTAATTCTCTGGTTTTTGCAATAAAAAACAAGAGGCCGTCCAAAAATAAAAAAATTTGTCATTGAAGAAATTTGATACGTACAAATATAAAATAAAAATTATTGATATTCAGCAACTTCCCTTTAGGGAATTTAAGGGTAAAAGTTGCTGAATATCCTCAGGGACAGTTTTTGGACGGCCCCGTAGTAAGAATTTTTTTAACTATGCAAAATATACAGTAAAATTTATTAAATAAAAAAATCATGGAAAATCTGAAAAAGATTGATGAAACGCTTAGTTACGCGATTAAGGACATTAACCTCGCCGAATGGGGTAGAAAAGAGATAGAAATAGCCGAGCACGAAATGCCCGGCCTTATGGAAATCAGGCGGAAGTATGCCGGTCAAAAACCCCTGAAAGGGGCCCGCATTACTGGCTCACTGCATATGACCGTTCAAACGGCGGTTTTAATTGAAACGCTCACGGCTTTGGGTGCTGATGTGAGATGGGCCAGTTGTAATATTTTTTCCACGCAGGATGAAGCGGCTGCGGCCATCGCCAAAGAGGGCACACCTGTCTTTGCATGGAAAGGCGAAACGCTCGATGAGTATTGGTGGTGCACCGCACAGGCCCTCTCATTCCCCGGCGGAAAAGGACCCCACTTGATCGTGGACGATGGGGGCGACGGATCGCTGATGGTTACCCTCGGCTATCAGGCAGAGAGAGACCCCTCATTGCTGGATAAAAAAGCCGAAGCATGGGATGAGCAGGCATTGCTGAAAAGATTGAAGAATATCCAGCAGGATAGCCCCAAAAAATGGCGAAATACCGTTAAAGAAATGAAAGGCGCTTCCGAAGAGACCACAACCGGTGTGCATCGCCTCTATCAAGCCAGAGATAACGGTACGCTGTTGTTCCCGGCTATCAATGTCAACGACTCGGTAACCAAATCCAAATTTGATAACACATACGGAAACCGCGAGTCTTTGATTGATGGTATAAAACGAGCCACCGACGTAATGATTGCCGGAAAAGTTGCCGTGGTTTGCGGATATGGCGGCGTAGGGAAAGGCTGTGCTCAGGCCCTGGACAATTACGGAGCCCGCGTGATTGTTAATGAAATCGATCCTATCTGTGCCCTGCAGGCTTCTATGGAAGGATTTGAGGTGAAACCCCTCGAAGAGAGCCTAGAAGAAGGAGACATCTATGTGACAGCCACCGGAAACAAAGGTGTGATCACCGTGGAGCATATGAATAAAATGAAACATCACGCCATAGTTAGTAATATTGGGCATTTTGATAATGAGATTGAAGTCGAAAAACTGGAGGAAGATGAATCCATTCGTAAGGTTCATGTCAAACCCCAGGTGGATGAATACATCTTCCAGGACGGGCATTCGATCTTTATGCTGGCCGAAGGACGCCTGGTAAACCTGGGTTGTGCTACAGGGCATCCCTCCTTTGTGATGAGTAACTCTTTTGCCAACCAGGTGCTGGCACAGATGGACCTCTGGGAGAATGATAAAGAGATAGATGTGTATCGCATTTCAAAAGAACTGGATGAAGAAGTGGCTCGGTTGCACCTTAAGCATTTGAATGTGAGACTGTCCAAAATGACGAAAGAGCAGGCGGATTACATAGGTATCCCACAGGATGGTCCCTACAAACCGGAACATTACCGGTATTAAGAGCTGGTATTTATACAAAGGTGCAGGGAAGAAAATTTTAAGTTTCAAGTACCAAATGATAAGCATCAAATGACAAGCAACAAATAACAAACAAATATCAAGCACCAAATTCCAATATTCAAGAATTGAGTCCGGTCTAAAAAGCCTTCAAACTGTTGATTTTTATCTTTTTTACCCCTGATCCCGCCTTAGGCGGAGAACCGCTAAAAATCAACAGTTTGAAAAAGTCCCCTTTAGGGGATTTAGGGGTAATATGGCTTTTTAGACTGAGCTCAGAATTACTAAATCCATTTGAGATTTGGGATTTGTTTGAGTTTTGATATTTGAATTTTGGAATTTGTTTGGGTTTTGGAATTTATTTGAGTTTTGAGATTTGAAATTTTCTCTCTCATTTAGGATTAGAAAATCAAAAAACAATAATCAGAAAAAAAGTAAAACCATGTCATATTTTTTTACCTCGGAATCCGTATCGGAAGGGCACCCGGACAAGGTGGCCGACCAAATTTCGGATGCCATACTCGATGAGCTTTTAAAGAACGATAAAAATTCAAAATGCGCTTGCGAAACCTTTTTAACGACAGGACTGTGTGTTGTGGGCGGAGAAGTAAAAAGCAATTCTTATGTTGATGTACAGGATGTGACCCGAAATGTTATCCGCCGCATCGGGTACACAAATCCCGAATATAAATTCGACGCCGATAGCTGCGGGGTTATCACGGCTATTCATGAACAATCTTCGGATATCAACCAGGGGGTGGAACGCAAAAAACCCGAAGAGCAGGGCGCCGGCGACCAGGGCATGATGTTCGGATATGCTTCGCACCAAACAGATAATTACATGCCCCTGCCGATTGATGTGGCGCACCGTTTGATGCTGGAGCTTGCCAAAATACGACGGCAGGACGGGTTGATGCCTTACCTGAGGCCCGATTCCAAATCGCAGGTAACTTTTGAATTTAATGATGACGGTACTCCTGTCAAAATCGATACCATAGTGGTATCCACACAACATGATGCCTTTGTTAAAGCCGATACTGAAACGATGGAGGCGCAGGAAAAAGCCGACCGCGAAATGCTCAGCAAGATTGAGACCGATATCGAGAATATCTTGATTCCACGTGTTAAGGAGTCTTATCCCAAGGAGATTCAAAAATTCTTTGACGGCAATTACAAGTTGTTTGTCAACCCTACTGGAAAGTTTGTTATCGGAGGCCCCCATGGCGATACCGGTCTTACCGGGCGAAAGATTATCGTGGATACATACGGTGGACGCGGCGCCCATGGCGGCGGTGCTTTCTCCGGGAAAGACCCCTCTAAGGTAGACCGCTCAGCAGCGTATGCCGCCCGCCACATTGCCAAAAATCTTGTAGCTGCGGGCGTGTGTAAAGAAGCGGAAGTACAGTTGGCCTATGCTATTGGCGTAGCTGATCCCGTGGGCGTTTACGTCAACACCTTCGGCAGCAATGTAAAAGATAGCGATTCGGAGATTGCCAAAAAAGTACAGGAAATTTTCGACCTGCGTCCCTATGCCATTATCAATCGTTTTGGGCTGTTAAACCCGATTTTTGAGGAGACAGCCGCCTATGGGCATATGGGTAGAAAACCGGGCCATAAAGTGGTTCGGATTAATGGCAAAAAGGAAGAGGTGGAAACCTTTGCCTGGGAGAAGCTTGATTACGTCGACAAAGTTAAGAAGGCTTTTAATCTGTAACCAAAAGGAGTGAAGAAACCCTTGTCAGGTCGGGTTAAAGACCTGCTTTTTTCATAACCAACCACCTTCTCTAAAGGCATGCGCTTGGCGGCGTGTGCCTTTTTTGATCATAACCTTTTGGGTGTTTTCAGAAAAAGGTATGTGAAGGATAGTGTAGGGTGAGGTTTAGCATCATTGGTGTAAATGAGAAGGCCTCTCACTGTGTTCGAGGCGACTTGCTTTCAGAGGAGACAGAGGAAAAGCCCCGCAAAAATGCCCGAGTGGGCAGCGTTTTTCGCGGGGCTTTTTTGTTTTCCCTCCCATGCTCGTCGTATCGAGAGCAGCGAGAGACCTCCCGGATGTTATAAACTGCGCTTTCCTGTCGGAATAATGTCGTAATTGTTTAGCTCCCTTAAATCTTGATTTTACCCCTTCGGGGCTTTTATTGCAAAACAATAACTCATTTCCTATGGCTTACACCATAGGCCCTGTGAAATATTCTCCTTCGTCGAATTGCACTGGGTAAACTAATGATTTAGCCGCGTTGCGGCTTTTTCATCTCTCCAGCGCTTATTGTTATAAACTTAAGGAACAGATTTTATCGAAGCGCCAACGGCGCGTCTGTCATTAGCATAGGGTCTTGGCCCTATGTAAAAATAGTAACGAAAACATCAAAAGCCCTGAAAGGGTGAAATCAGCTCAAACCGACCGCGAAATCGACCGCATGGTCTGCGATCTCTACGGACTTACCGAAGAGGAAATTGAGATGGTGGAGGAGAGTGTGTAGGGGGAATGTGCCACGGTTTAGCATCATTGGTGTAAATGAGGAGGCCTCTCACTGTGTTCGAGGCGACTTGCTTTCAGAGGAGACAGAGGAAAAGCCCCGCAAAAAACACCGGAAAGGGCAGCGTTTATTGCGGGACTTTTTTGTTTTCCCTCCCATGCTCGTCGTATCGAGCGCAGCGAGAGACCTCCCGGATGTTATAAATTGCCCTTTCTTGTCGGAATAATGTCGTAAGTTTTTAGCTCCCTTAAATCTTGATTTTACCCCTTCGGGGCTTTTATTGCAAAACAATAACTCATTTCCTATGGCTTACACCATAGCCCCTGTGAAATATTCTCCTTCGTCGAATTGCACTGGGTAAACTAATGATTTAGCCGCGTTGCGGCTTTTTCATCTCTCCAGCGCTTATTTTTATAAACTTCAGGAACAGATTTTATCGAAGCGCCAACGGCGCGTCTGTCATTAGCATAGCCCCGTAGAAATGCCTATCCTCATTTTTATTCGGATAGATTTCACAGGATAAAGGTGTAAGCCCTATGTAAAATGGTAGCGAAAAACATTGAAAGCCCTGAAAGGGCGAAATCAGCTCAAACCGATCGTATTGTCTACGACCTTTACGGCCTTACCGGGGAGGAAATTGGGATTGTGGAGGAGAGGGTAGGGTGAGGCTACAACGGTTTACCAATATAAGCAGGCCAGGCTTTTTATGCAGCTTACTTATCAGAGCGTTAAAAGTTTGATTAAATGTACAAACTTGTGGGGAAAAACAATCCCCCAGCGCACTTTTATTAGGGTTATCTGGTGCTATTGCCTATTATTCAGTCTTTGATAATATGGAACATACTTTCTGTTTCTGTTAATGCCAGCACTTTTTATAGTAGGCATTCCATAAACTAATTCCTCTTCGGGATACAAAAACAATTTTGCATTTCCATGACCTTCTTCATATTCATAAGTTCTGTCATCACCAAATTCAAGTAGTTCTTCACTTAAATACCCATTACTGTTATAGTTGAAGGACACTAAATTTTGCGACTCCCATTGGCTGTCCTCCCTGCTCCAGTAAAAATACGCCATTTGTGAAACTTTATTCCCTGAATATTGATATTCGGCTTTATAATTGTTTCCCCAATTATCGGATTCATCTAAGCCGTAATTAATCCAATTTATCAGGTTACTACCATCATAAGTAAATGTTTCTTTGTCATATTGAGACCAATTGCCTGACTCATCAAGTTCATAGACTTTGTATTCTGCTAATTTACTATTTTGGTAATAATATTCTCCTTTACCATCTTGTTCTAACGTTCCATTTTCTTCATAATAATAAAAACTTTGCCATGCAGTGATATTATTTCCTGAGTATTGATAAGTCCATTTCCTGTCTTCAACCCAAGTGCCATCTTCATAATCATAATAATACTCTTCCATTATCAAACCGTTTTGAATAAGGTACTCGGTTTTTTGATCAATTCCCCATTTTCCTAATAATCCGCAATCACCCATGCATGCAGGTGCCCGCAAAAGAAATTCGGGTTGCGTTTAACAAAAACTTTCATCAGGTTGTCGAGGCGCATGTTGAGCAGGTCGCCGGCCTCGTAGAACAGCGCTTCGATCTTCTGGGTGGCCACGCCTCGCTTTAGATGAAATTTTTGGGCCCATTTAACCAAAAAAGCATTTGGCCATAAAATATAACGTTATTAGTTAAAAATCATTTCATACAAGGAAAAACCTGATATGAGGCAGTTATGAGTGAATTAGGTATTAACATAAACCAGATAGTTTCAGTGTTTAAGAACGTGAAATATACAAAAAATGTAAAGGAAAAAACAAGAAGGAAGGAGAAATAGGTAAAAAAGGTTGGGATGGGTGAATGGTTGTATGGTTGAATGGATGAATGATTGTATGAAAGGATTTTCTTTAAAAAAAAATTTGATAACCCTGGCTTCAATTTTTTGGATTTATGATTAGGATTTTTATTTTTGAAAATACTAAACAATAACATAACGTACAAAACCCGGTTTAAATGCCTCGTTTTAATCTATAAACCGTTCAAATATGAATAAAATCAAACTCATTGTACTCCTTTTCGTATTGTGCAGTTTCGGATGTACAAAAGAAGAAACCGCCCTCCGGCTACCCAATCTGGACACACCGGTTGTTAAAGGTATTGAACTCAGAGACCCCGCCGGAAACTCAATGGGAACGCTTGGAGAACCAAATGCACAAACAGATGCTATGTTCAGTAACCGGAAAGTGGTTATGTTCATCCATCCCAATCCCTGCGAAAGGAGCTTACGAATATCTTTTTTCAATGAAGAAGCTATACCCGGCTCGGATCACAAAATATGGATTACTCCTGCCCAATCAGGAAGCAAAGAAATAAGAGCCGTTTTTCCGGCCACCCACAGTTTAGTAGCCGGCGGAGCGCCCGTTGCACAAGCCGAATTTAATGCATCTCAGGGATCGGCGCGCATTAATACGGAACAACTCCAAACAGGTTTTTACCGGGTCTATGTAAAACTTAATGATAAAATACTCTACGACAACCTATATGTACTAAATGAAAATTAAAATATTATGAAAAAAACAACCCTGTCACTTGTAGCGCTTTTTATTCTTATCAGCCTGAAAGGAATCAGCCAGGATCATCAAAAAATCGGCATCACTGGAACCATACAGACCAGCCAGTTCGGCGTTCGTTTACCGTGGCATCTGGGTGAGAAATTTGCTTTGGTTCCTTCCTTTGGACTCAATGTGGTGGAAGGCGTCACCACCGAGTTTGGTTTTGCCTTGCAGCCCCGGTTTTATTTTAATGATGAAAAGCTGGCTCCCTATTTCGCTATCAATATTGGAATGATTTCAAACAGCCCGGATAAGGATAATGAAATAGAAACCGAATCGCAGATGGATATGCTGGGAGGAGCCGGCTTTGGCGGCGAGTACTTTATAGATGACCTGTTAAGTGTGAATGTGGAAATTCAGGGTAATTTTACCAAATCGGATGTCAACTCCTTCCGGTTTGGGAATCCTGATGGAACCAACTTCAACTTTGCCACACAGGTGGGAGTAACGCTTTACTTTACCGGTAAAAAGAACAAAAAAGAATCAAACTAAACAGGTATGCGTGTCATGGGTACTAACATAAATAGTTGATTGGTTAATTGGTTAATTGGTGAATAGTTGATTGGTGATTGGTGGAAATTTCAAATTTCAAATCCCAAATTCCAGAAAAGCACCAAATCACAATTTTTCAAATGAAGAAAAAAATTACGTGTGTTTGGGCTTTGAAAATTGGAGTTTTATTGGAATTTGGTGTTTGGGTTTTGGTGCTTGTTCGGTTGTTAATGCCTGATCTCTGGTTGGCTTATTTCATAGGGACATTCCGGGAGTCCTTGCATTTGCAGTGCCTCCTGAACGCCGGTGAATTTTGCGTTGCAAACGCAAAGAGAGTCCACACGAATTACAAATTCGCGCGAGCCAAGAGGTTGTTCTGTGTTCCGTGTTCGTTGTTCTTTGTTTTTTTGCGGGTTAGGTCTAATTTACTTTGTAGAATTTATCGTAATTCGCTCCGCGGAATTTGTTGTAATTGGGAATGAATTCTGCGGCTAAACCGATTATGGCGAAAGAGAACAACCGAAATTTATTTTATTAAAGATATCGCTATGAGACAAGCTATATAATCGGATAAGCCGCTTTCATCCCACCATACATCCATTCAACCCTCAGCGACATACAACCAATTACCACCAATTACTATAAATTACAATCAATTACCACAAATGACTAAGAATGACGCCATTTTACCCATGCTTCATACCCTTCGCTCATTGGGATTATGAAGTGTAGAAAGGCATTAGGCATGTACTACCCCTACTCAAACTCTGCGCAATCTTCCGATGGTTGATGAACGCCGGCGGCCTGCTGGTAGACGAGCTTAGCTCCGAGATGTCCGACGTAGCTCATGGATGCGGCTCCTGCAAGCAACACCACCAGGCTGAGGATCGATAAATAGCGCTTGATTTTGTCGGACCTCAACATTGCTTTGATTCGAATACCGATCTCAAGTAGTGCAGCGCCCGAGAATAAATACGCTGAGATGTAGGCGAAGCGCTCATGGTCTTCCAACACGGTGGGGTCGCACACGTAGCGCCCCACGACGCTGTCGGCCAGGGTTCCGGAATAGACTGCCCACCACGCCAGGATGACTCCGGGAATCAGCATAAATAAACCGGTGACGGAAAACTTATCTTTCCACTTAACGGGCACCAGGCGGGCTATCAGGATGAACAACGTGGCAAAAATCAGCAGCGCGATGGGAAAATGGACGGACAGAGGATGCCACAGCTCCGTCCGCCACATACCTGGTAATGATTCCATGTCATTTGATTTTTACCGCGAGCGGATCCAGTTTTTTCCCTTTCTTCTCTACTTTTACTTCCACATCCACGCCTTTTTCCAGCTCAGAAAATTTCACCTCCTGGCCGTTTTTGGTCAGCGTGGTGGTTTCGGTGAAATAGAGTTCGATGGTTTTCCCATTGTCCAAATCCACGTAGATTTCTTCTTCCTCAGGCTTGGCTTCAGCCACTGTACCATCGTAGGTTCCGCTTTCCACAACGTCTACATTGTGTCCGCAACTTGCCAGAAATATCATGGCAACAAAAATACCGGTGATTGATAATAAGGTTTTTTTCATTTGGCTATTGTTTTTTATGGTTTTCTTAAGATTAACAAAGTTTTTTAACGAAAGTTTTTGTTGATGTGGAGATGTGAGGATTATCGTTAATTGGTTAATTGGTGAATAGTTGATTGGTGATTTGTGGAAATTTCAAATTTCAAATCCCAAATTCCAGAATGGCACCAAATCACAATTTTTTAAATGAAGAAAAAAATTACGTGTGTTTGGGCTTTGAAAATAGGAATTTGGTGTTTGGGTTTTGGTGCTTGTTCGGTGTTAATGCCTGATCTCTGGTTGGCTTATTTCATAGAGACATTCCGGGAGTCCATGCGTTTGCAGTGCCTCCTGAACGCCGGTGAATTTTGCGTTGCAAACGCAAAGAGAATCCGCACGAATTGCAAATTCGCGCGAGCCAAGAGGTTGTTCTGTGTTCCGTGTTCGTTGTTCTTTGTTTTTTGCGGGTTAGGTCTAATTTGCTTTTTGGAATTTATCGTAATTCGCTCCGCGGAATTTGTTGTAATTGGGAATGAATTCTGCCGCTTAAACGATTATTGCGAAAGAGAATAAGCCAAATTCAGATGATTAAACTTGCCGCTATGTGACAAGACATAATCGGCTATCATCCAACCATCCAACCATACATCCATTCAACCCTCAGCGACATACAACCAAATACCACCAATTACTATAAATTACAATCAATTACCACAAATGATTATGAATGACTATAGAATGACGTCTACCAACCCGGCACTCGAATTCGCCCCCTCCCCTTCCCGAACATCTCCCGCTTTGTAGTGTTTATATTGCGATGACAAAGTATTTGGTATTCATACCGGCATATAATGTGGAAAGCTCTATTGAAGAAGTAATCGACACAATTCGCCGGGCCCAATGGGGGGTGGACATCCTGGTGATCGACGATGGGTCTACCGATGGCACGGGACGGCTGCTGAACCATATGGAAGGGATTTTTGTCTTACAGAATGATAAAAATAAGGGGTATGGAGCCACTTTGATCAAAGGATTTGAATTTGCCATCAGTCACAACTACGATTATCTCATTACCCTGGATGGGGATAAACAACATCAGCCGTATGAAATTGCCCGGTTTATCCGGGAAAATAAAAATCAGCCCGTTGATATCCTCTCGGGCAGCCGTTACCTTGAGGCTTCGGATAATGACCTTACGCAGGCCCCGGCGGAGCGTATGAAGGTAAACAAAAGGATTACCAGCTACATCAACTCGATTACAGGGTATAACCTGACTGATGCCTTCTGCGGGTTTAAGCTATACCGGGTGGAAGCCCTCAGGAAGCTGCATCTGAGTGAGCCGGGATATGGAATGCCTTTGCAATTGCTGCTGGAGGCCTGGAAAAAGGAGCTTTCTATCCGGGAAGTTCCTGTAAAAATGATTTATTTTGACAGGGAACGAAGAATAGTGCATCAGAAATTGTATGGAAGATACCGCTACTATCTGGAAATAATTAAAAATGAAACGGAAACGTATGAGACTACTGATATTAGCCGCGCACCCCGATGATGCGGAAATTTCTATGGGAGGCACGATACTTACGCATGCCCTTAACGGGGATGAGGTCTATCTTTTGAATTTCACCAATGGGGAACCTACCCCCAATGGAACGGTGGAAAAGCGCATGGCGGAAGCGGAAGAGTCGGGCCGCCTCCTTAAAATCAAAAAACGCATCGTCATGGACCTGCCCAACCGCTACCTGCAGGACACCATCGAAAACCGTCAGAAGGTAGCGGAACATATCCGCGAGATACGCCCGGATGTGCTTTTGGTGCAGTACCACCTCGACCAGCACCCCGATCATATCGCAGCTTCGGAGCTGGGCACCGCCGCGCGCTTCTACGCCAAGCTCACCAAAACAGACATGAAGGGCGAGCCGTTTTATCCGCCGAAAATCCTGTATTACTACACCCCGCACTTCCGTTATATCCCTCAGCCCTCGTTTGTGTTGCCTTATACCGAGGAGGTGTTCCGGGAAAAAATCAAGGCTGTACAGGCCTATGAATCGCAGTTTGTAGGTAAAAACCGCGATATACCCGAATTCCTCAAAGTGATGGGCAAACAATTTGGCATGCGCATTAACCGGCCCTACGCGGAACCGTTTTATACGCCTGAAGTGCTTGGAATAGAGAATATGCAAAACATAACATGGTAATGGAATATTCAGTTGTCGTTCAAAAAAATCGTACCATCCTCGAAAAGTTTTTCTCCCGGCATAGCGAGCTGGAACAAATCCGCCGGGAGTTCTTTGAAGATACCGGGTTAGCCTCAGGACTCCCTTCCCGGACGGTGGTGGCCACAGGGCATCAGCCCGTGATTTTTTATCCCGGATTGTTTTTTAAGAATTATTTTACAAACCAACTGGCCGGCCAATCCGAAACCAAACCGGTCAACTTTTTGGTGGATACCGATGTAGCTACCTATGAGGTGGCGGTACCATACCACGCACATGATGAATTTCATAAGAAGCAAACAGGCCTCAGCAATCGTGATAACCTGGTTTATTCGGCTTTTGATCCCTCTGAGGCGGAGATGTATAACTTTTTCAGGGATATAGATCAAGCTCTGTATACCATACCAGACCAGGAAATAGGGGAGGCTTTCAGAATGTTTAAGAGCGCTTTCTTTCATTTTTATAATGAAACAAAACAGTTTGTGGAGACAGTAAATTACTTAAGGGATGATTTTCAGCAGAAAAAGGAGATGAATTTCAATAACTTTTTTGTATCCGCTATTACCGCCACTTATGCCTATGCCCATTATGTTTTCTACATCATCGAACGTATTGAAGCATTCCAGCAATCCTACAACCAGGCGATAGAGAAAAACAGCAGCGGCAGTTATCAACCCGTGAAATCCCTTGCTTACGATGATGGGTGGTATGAACTGCCTTTCTGGCTGGTGGAATACGGCCAACGCCATTCCGTATTTGTAAAAAAAGAGGAGGATACGATTACATTTTTTTCCGCTTCCGCGAATAAGGAATATACGCTGGACCGGTTTGCCGATAAAAAAGAGATGCTTTCGCAGATGCAGGAAAATTTATCCCTTTACCCGAAAGCTACTACCCTGACGTTGATGATTCGCTTGTTTTTGTGTGATGTTTTTGTACATGGCACAGGCGCCCTCGAATATGAGACTGTCAACAATGATTTCCTGAAACTGTTTTTTTCCATGGAAGAGCCGCCGGCTTTTTATACGGCGACGGGGGATGTTTATCTTCCCCTGACCGATTTTCCGGCTCATTTCCAGCGCCTGCATGATGAATACAAAAAATTGCAGCATTGGTTGAAGCAGGTGAAGCGGGATCCGGAGGAATTTATCGATGGCGCACAGGCCGAGCAGTATAAAGCCCGGAAAAAGGAACTGGCCCAAAATCAACAGCAGGAAAAAGATTCGAAAAAGCGCAAGGAAATCCACCGCCAACTGGAATCCATCAACGAAAAAATGCTCAGCGAACTCGAACCGCAAATCCATCATGTGAATTCAAGAATCAATTACTACCGCCGAATCCTGGACAAAAAGCATGTCTTGTACGAGCGTACTTATCCATACTTTTTGTATCCCGAAGGCTATCTCAATAAGCAGCGATTTGAAGAGGGCGTGAGGACGAAGTTGATTGAGGGGAAGTAGGGCGAGTTGGCGAGTTGGCGAACTGACGAGATGGCGAATTGGCGAGATGGCTTAAGGGCGGGATGGTTGAATGGTTGTATGATTGTATGGTTGGATGAAAGCGGCTTTAACGATAACTTGTCTTAAGACTATCTCGTTAATCGATTGAATCGGGCGTATTCTCATACGCTATAATCGGTTTAGCCGCTTACCCCTAACGTTAGTTGTTAAGATATGGATGAATGGTTGGTCGGCTGACCTTCCAGCTTTTGGAGGGCATTGCGGAGAGGGGAAGATGGAAGGTCTGGACGTGGCGTCTCGAGTTTCGGATTCCGGATTAGTGGAATGTAGCATATGCCAACACCTATCCTATTTTGAATTAAACCGGCCAATAGGAATGGCGAGTTGGCGAGCTGGCGGGATGGTTGAATGGTTGAATGGATGTATGATTGTTTTTGTTCCTTGTTCCTTGTTCGTTGTTTCGAAACCTATATAAAACGCCGCTTAGCGAAATATAGTGGCTACTAACACCTGTATGCTTTTGAAATTAACCGGCCGGGAAAATTGGAGCGGGTTATTCCGTTTAGCGGCAAGCCTAAAACCCTACAAGCCTAAAACCCTACAAACCTAAAATCTAAAAAACATACAATCATACAATCATACAATCATGCAAACTCACTAACCCACAAAAATCCCTCACTCCAGCGGTTGTGAGAGTTTCTTCACATCTTCGGGGCGGATTTGTTCGTCGCAGAGAATGAACAGTCGCTCGATGACGTTTCGTAGCTCGCGAATGTTACCGGTCCAGGGAAGGTTTTGTAGTTCCTGCATGGCTTCGTCGGTAATTTCCGGGGGTTTTTTGGCCATGCTGCTGCTGAATTCGTTAATAAAATGCTCCACCAGCACGGGGATGTCATCGAGCCGCTCCTTCAGGGGCGGAACGCGGATGATAATGACACTAAGGCGGTGGTAGAGGTCTTCGCGGAAATTGCCTTTTTGAATTTCATTTTTCAGGGTTTTGTTGCTGGCCGCAATTACCCGAACATCCACATTGATCTCTTTTT
>JAIPBX010000126.1 GCA_021738485.1 Bacteroidales bacterium
CGGACGAATGGACTCATCCCGTAACGGTATCCATCAACCGGGTAACGATTAGCAATACAAAATCAGATGAGCGGCCGGCCGATTTTCCCAAGCTTTTACCAACGGGGAATCAGAATGTAGCCGTCAGCTATACCACAAAACTCTTGCAAAACCGACCCAATCCCTGTCGTTATATGACTTTAATTCCATATGAGCTGTCGGCCACGACGCATGTCCGCCTGGAGATCCTCAACCTGGAAGGCATTATAATAGAAATGCCGGTAGATAAAATACAAAGCCCGGGACATTATACAATCAGCTATGATGCTCGTGACTTACCGGCAGGTATCTATCTTTATCGGTTACAAACAGGAAAAGGCTATGTGAAGAGCAAAAAGATGAGCGTTATAAAATAAGAGCAAAGAGCGAAAAGCTTAGAACATATTGCTCAGAGCATGGAACACAAAGAACCCAGAGATTGGCACTAAGACCGAAGACGGGGAGCGAAGAGCATAAAGCAGTAAGTCTTGAACTCTCCTACCAGAAGAGCTTTTTGAATCGATCGATCCCCATTTGTATTTCTTATAATGACTCGCAGAAAACTTTTTCCCCTAAGCTCTCATATGCCTTATGCCCTAGTACCCGTGCCTTGTTTCTTCATATATTCCATAATTTTCTCCCTCACCTGCTTCACCTCTTCCGTATCCGGCAAAGAGCTGAAGATTTTTGTCAGATAGCCCTTCTCTTCCAGGATCTCGTAAGATCTTTCGAAGTTTAAATCATACACCCACCCCACCTGCAGTAGCTTAAAATCATTCAATGTATGCAGGTTTCTCAAATCCACCAGACGGCCTTTTAACAGATCATCAATATTTTTCAGGGTAACATATGGTTCATCGGGAAGATCCAGTTGGAGGGTATTGTTGGTTTCTCCGTGGCTACAATAGTAATCGGTTACCATCCTCCAGATATCAAGCTTGTCAGCATCACGGATGAGCTTGATGAAAGTAAGCTGCCTTTCGTTTTTATCACCGGGTAGCTTCTTCTTGTTGTGGTTTAGGATGGTTGTGTAAACATCTTCCCTCTCTTCTTTCTCCAGCACACGCAGAATTTCTTTCTTCTTAATTACTTCAACACCCAGCCAGCCATGGTTGACCGATTTATTGTCAGAAAAAGTTCCATACCTTTTAAACTGTTCAAATCGTCCAACATCATGCAGCAAACCCGAAGTTTCTATAATTAACTGATCGTTCTCGCTCAGGGAAATGCTTTTCCCCAAATCCGCTGCATTTTTCCACACCCTTCGGCTATGATTCCGCTTCAGTTCAATATTCCTCTGAAACGCCGGATCATCGCTGTGGAATTTTTTGATATATCCCTCAAACCACGATTGTATGGTGTAAAAATATTCTTTTGTCATTGCTACGCTGTTTGGAAGGCAAAAGTAAAAAAAATATGTAATGAAAAGGCTTGCATCTCAATTTGGCACGAAATGGTAGCGAGGAGTTTGCCTTAAAGTCTGGCAGTGAACTTAATTCCCGACAGGGTGATATAGTAATAGCCCAGGGTGTCTAAATAGCGCCAGATCTCATAGCGCTCCAACTGCTCAATGTCAATTTGGCTCTATATTCTTCATTCTGTGATCTTTACCCTGAGATCTTAGTTTCTATACATTTAGAAAAAGTGACAATACTCATAATATTCGTTGATTAAATTTAATAGCTTTGTAGGAAAGTAACGTTTAACCTATAAAACATCACAATTATGCCTAAAGGATTTTTCCAGGTCCCAAAAGCCAAAAACGAACCTGCCCGGAGCTATGCACCCGGAACAAAGGATCGTGATGAGCTGAAGAAAGCACTCAAGGAGCTCAAATCAAAAGAATTGGATATACCCATGATCATCGGGGGCGGAGAAGTACGCACCGGCAACAAAGTCCCCGTTCATCCGCCCCATGAATTAAACCACACTTTGGGATATTACCACAAAGGTGATGAAAAACATGTAAAACAGGCTATTGAAGCCGCACTGGAGGCCAAGAAAAAATGGGCTGCTATGCCTTGGCACGAAAGAGCTGCCATTTTCCTGAAAGTAGCAGAATTGCTTACCGGTCCATACCGTTACAAAATCAACGCGGCAGCCATGCTCGCCACATCCAAAAGCTGCCATCAGGCTGAAATAGAAACGGTTTGTGAATTCGCCGATTTCATGCGTTATGGGGTTAATTTCATGAGCCATATTTACAATCAGCAAGTCTATTCACCCGACGGGGTTTGGAATCGCGTTGAATACCGACCGCTGGAAGGATTTATCTTTGCGCTGACACCCTTCAACTTTCAGGCTATCACAGGCAATTTGCCCGCTGCACCGGCTATGATGGGCAACACCGTGGTGTGGAAACCCTCGAAAAATAACTTGTATGCAGCCAGTGTGATTATGGAAATCTTCCGGGAAGCAGGCGTACCCGACGGGGTGATCAACCTGATGTTTGTATCCGGCCCCACTGCCGGAAAAGTGGTGTTTGAACATCCCAACTTTGCAGGATTTCACTTTACAGGTTCTACATCGGTATTCCAGAATGCCTGGGCTCAAATAGGGCAAAACATTAAAAAATATAAGACTTATCCCAGAATCGTAGGTGAAACAGGCGGTAAAGACTATATATTCGCCTCACCCAGGGCCGATGCCGATGCAGTAGCCACAGCCATCACCCGGGGCGCTTTTGAGTATCAGGGCCAGAAATGTTCGGCAGCCTCCAGGGTATACCTGCCCACCAACCTGACGGACGAGATACTGGAACAAGTCAAAGACGACGTAAACTCGGTCAAGGTAGGTTCACCGGAAGATTTCTCCAATTTCATGAATGCAGTGATTGATGAAGCGGCCTTTGAAAAGCATTCCGCTGCCATTGATAAAGCCAAAAACGATGACGAAGCCGAAATTCTGATCGGAGGCCAATACGATAAATCGGAGGGATACTTCATCTATCCAACGGTAATCAAAACAACCGATCCCCACTACTATACCATGGAAGAAGAACTCTTCGGGCCTATCGTAACGGTTTATGTATACGATGAAAACAAAGTGGAAGAGACGCTGGACGAACTGGATAATACTTCCATCTACGGCCTTACCGGAGCCATCTTCTCCCAGGACCGCTATGAAATCGACTGGATGACAAGGCGTCTTCAGCAAACGGCCGGCAACTTCTATGTGAACGACAAGCCTACAGGCTCAATCGTTGGTCAGCAACCCTTTGGCGGAGCAAGAGGCTCCGGAACCAACGACAAAGCAGGATCCTTTATCAACCAGCTCCGCTGGGTATCCATGCGAAGCATCAAGGAAAACTTCAATCCTCCGAAGGATTACAGGTACCCTTTTCTGGAGGAAGAATAAACTGAATATCCGTACCGTAGGATTTAACGAAAAGCCTCTTCTTTTGCAAGAATGAGGCTTTTTGTTACTATATAAAAGATTTTTTTCTTCTATGCTTTCTTTTGACACTTCCCGGATTTTATATTATCTTTGTTACAAACAGAAATACTGATGAAAGCACTCCCACAAATTCTAAAAAGCATCCTTCCCGCCTTAAAAAACAAATATGTGCTTACTTTTCTTATATTTTTGATATGGCTCATCTTTTTCGATCAAAACAACCTGGTGGACCGGGTAAGACAAATGAACAGGCATGAAGAGCTTCAGGAGGAAAAGAAATTCTATCAGCAAAAGATCAAAAAAGATTCTGTAAAACTCCATCAACTGAAAACCAACGAGGAAAATCTCGAAGAATTTGCCCGGGAAGAATACTACATGAAAAAGGAAAACGAAGACATCTATATCATCGTGGAAGAATAACAGCTACCAGAAGTGAGTGTTGAGTAATGAGTTGTGAGTCAAGAGTAATGAGTAGTTCAAATCCTATACGTGCTGCCGCGCTCAATTTCTCTGTATTTACGGAGCAATTGAAAGGCATCGGAAAAAATCTCGCTTTTAAGCTCTTCGGAATATCCAAGCCTCTCTAACATATCTGATGCAGCTCGATGAACGGGAACCATTTCCAAATATTCGTTATGTACGATATGCATATAACGTATGATTTTCAAACCGCCGAACCACTGAAAGAAATGTTTCCGAAATACTTCCGGCTTCTTGCAATTGTCATTAATCCTTTTTATCTCCCTTTGAAAACCAATGAACTGAAGGAAGGCCCTCAATCCCGGAGCCAATGCACTCAAATAATCTTCCACATCCCTCTCACTACAATGAAACAGCCGGTCAATTCCGGAAAAAAATGCTTTAAGTGTTTGAAATGCTTCAGGATTGTAACTCATATAGGGTTTATCCGGCTCCCTGGTGATCTTTTCCACCTCCGGACCGGTTCCGAATAACACCCTCTTTGAAAATCGCGGAGAAGGATAAACAGTCGTTGAATTGACCTCACATATATTTCCCAGTTGGAAGATCTTGTTCAGGAAATAAAAATCTTCGCCGGCTTTCCGTCTGATCATCCCGCCTTGTTTGACATAAGCCAATGCACGCACAAAAAACGCCGAGCCAATGGTATGAAAAGCATGGGGAAAACCCGTCCATCTGAGCGCCTGATTATAATATCTCAGAAATAGCTCATACCGGGTCACCGCATCATATATTTTACCGGAAAATTCATTGCCCTTTGTAGGATGCTCAAAATAAAGAATACCTGCATTTAATGCTGACGTCTTTTGAATGGTTTGCTCAATTGCTGTGAAATAATTGTCTTCTACAGTGGTGTCGGCATCCAGGGAGATGATGTAGCCGTCCTCCCTATTAAGATTTTCAAACCTGCTTATTGCCTCGTCCATCCCGATCTTTCTTGCCAGACCGGCGCCAAAGTCCTTTGCAGGAAGATCCGGAAGATGCAAGGTATACACAGAAAAGGCGCGATCGGTATGAGCAGTACGCCATTTTTCAATTTCCCAAAGGGTTTGCCTGTTATTTTCCCTGATATATCCGGGACTCTCCCCGGAAGAATTGACAACAACAAGAATCTCAACCGAATATTTCGGTCTATTAGCCCTCCATAGTGTATCAAGAACTTCCGTAATTTGAGTCTCATTATAGCTGGGGATTACCACAATATACTTCAGATCCTCCTGAGGGTCCTCAGAAATAAAATCTTCAAACAGCCTGTTCTTTGTTAAATATTGTGCGGCAAAACCCATAAAAAAACGGATCGTTACAACAAACCCGAAACCCCGTTAAGATAACATCTCCCCTCCCATGCTCACTCATTCAAATTGATCTCATTAAGGCGAATATCAAGGTCAAAATAGGTGTTCCATATACCATCTTCAAATCTAAGGCCATCATAGGAAAAATCGGGACCATAAAACTCATATTGCCCCTCATACCTTGGTTTAGAGGGTGAGAGGTGATCATAAACGATCATGTCTTTATCTTCATCATACTGTAGCGTCATGGTAGCAAATTCAGCATACTCAAAAACAATACGCCGGGACATATTGCGCTGGTTTTTGAATATTTCAGCCCCGAATACCGGCTGGTTGTTCTCATCAAAATACAACACGTCGATCACCTTCCGGTTGGTCATATAGTCGTTGGGGTCGTAACCCAGCAAGGTGTAATAGGTCTTTCCTCTTCGCCCCTCCTTGGGAATAATATCATAATACAAGGCTGCATACCAATGGTCCTTGTCCAGAATTTTGGTTTCAGGCTCATCAATTTTTCCGGAAGCGTCTTCCAGTTCAAAGCTCATCAGCGAATCTGCCTTCCTGTACTGAATAAAACAATGAAAAACATGGTATCCTGCTTCATAAGGAACATTCCAGTTATAAATCTTCACCTTCTCATCGGGGGATTTTAGGATTCCTGCATTGGATAGTGAATCAAATGGATACACAAAGGAGGCTTCATGATCGAGAAGGCTTCTGAATTTGTCCTTTATTTTTCTGTTAATCGCCTCACGCTTGTAGTCGCTCCCGGCTGAGGAAAGCGAATCAAAATGACTGGCGAGATATTGTTCTGCTTTCCGCATATTGCTTTTTTCACCGGACTCCTGGGCATATAAAACAGGTGGAAAAGAAAATACCAATAAAATACCTATCAATAACCTCACATTTAAATCTATGCGCATATTTTATTAAGTATTGATTTCTTCAAATTTATTGAATTCTATAATGTCTACAATTCATCCAAAGCTTTTTGGATTCTGCGGATGGATTCTTCGATCTCTTCCTCAGTGATGGTTAATGGCGGAGCGATTCGAAAAGCTTCCGGCTTGAAGATGAACTGATCGGTGATGATGCCATTTTCAGCCAGCCGTTTTATTACCCTGGATACTGTATCGGCATCCTCCAGCTCTACGGCGATAAACAGGCCGGTTCCCCACATATTTTTTATCCTCCGGTGATCCAGTCCTTCCATATATCTTTTTCCCTTAAACCCGATGCCATCCATCAATTGGTTTTCCAGGATCACCTGTAGGCTTGCAAGAGCGGCTGCTGCAGATACGGGATGACCTCCGAACGTGGTGATATGCCC
>JAIPBX010000127.1 GCA_021738485.1 Bacteroidales bacterium
CCCGCTCTGCGTCCGAATGCTATATCCCTGGCAATATCACCTATCATCAGCGATTTGGAAAAATTGACTTCCGGGAAATCATGTTGTGCCCGAAAAGCCATGCCGGGATTCGGCTTACGATCGGGCGAACGATTTTCCTCCAAATCAGGGCAGTAATATATGGCATCTATCCTCCCTCCTTTTTTCTCAATTTCCTTTATCATCTTGTTATGGATATCTTCCAGGGTATGTTCATTCATCAGTCCTTTACCAATGCCTTGTTGATTGGTGATGATGAATATTCGGCCGAATTTTTGAGAAAATATCTTCATAGCCTCCAATGCTCCCGGCAAAAACGAAAATTCCTCCCATTCGGTTACATACCCGTCTTTAATGCGCCGGTTTATCACGCCATCGCGATCCAGGAACAGGCTCCATTCTTTATCAATATTCAAGTCTCTTAAATTCATCCTGTGCTCTTTTGTAATCTTCCGGTATGCCTATGTCCAGGAAATAATCGTCAAACCCGATTCCATAAAATCTTTTTTGCCTGTATTCCTGCTCAAGTACATCTTTTTCAAAACTGAATTTTCCGGGGTAAGAAATTTGTTCAAAAAATTCCCGGTCACCAAAATAGATACCTCCATTGATCAGACCTTCTCCTTCTGTTTCACCTTTCTCCAGGAAACCTTTAATTCTACCATATTCGTCCGTAGTAACCGCTCCATAGCGAGCCGTATCCTGTACTTTTCTGAGCGCAAGTGTCAAATCGGCTTTTTTCTCCCGGTGAACGTTTTGTAGCTTATTCAGGCTGATTTCAAAAATCGTATCGCCGTTAAGAATATAAAACTGTGGCTCTTTCGTTACCGGTAAAGCGTTCAATATGGCACCGCCCGTTCCCAGGGGCTCTTCTTCTTCGGCATAAATGATTTCCATTTGAAGGAATTCGTTTCCAAAATGGGCGATGATACTTTCTTTTTTGTACCCTACGGCAAGGACGACACGATTTACTCCATTGCTCTTCAAATAAGCAAGTTGATACTCCAGGAAAGGACGTCCATTGACAGGAGCCATGGCTTTGGGTAAATCGCTTATCACCCGCCGCAATCTTGTGCCCAGCCCACCTACAAGGATAATCGCTTCCATAAATTAATTTTTGGGGAACATTTTTGATTCGACGGCTTCACATACGATGTGGCCTATCATGATATGCCCTTCCTGGATACGGGGTGTATCGCCGGAGGGGACGCTTACCAGGATATCGGCGATATCTTTCATTTTGCCTCCCGTTTCGCCTGTGAAAGCCACGGTAATCATATTTTTCCGTTTAGCCTGCTCAAGAGCTTTAACGATATTGGAGGAATTTCCTGAAGTAGATAGCCCCACCAAAATATCACCTTCCTTTCCTTTTGCTTTAACCAGCCGGCTATATACTTCATCGAACGAATAATCATTGGCAACAGCCGTAAGGTAGGATGTGTTTACATGGAGGGCTTCGCTGTACAATGGCTCCCGGTCGTAATAAAATTTTCCTGAAAGTTCCGCCGCCAGATGCTGGGCATCTGCAGCACTACCGCCATTTCCGCAGAATAAGACTTTTCTGTCCTTATCAAAGCAATCTGTTATTTGGTCGATAAGGGTATTTACTTCACGAATAAACGCATCATCTTCCATCAGCCTCTTTTTTAGATTAACTGAGGCCTGTATTGTATTCTTAATATCCATATTGGCTTATTTTTCGTTTACTGACCATGTTTTTAATCCGTTAACAACATAATCATATCTTTTAGCTTGCCCCCCATATTTTTCCTGCAGTGCTTCTATGACGGAATTCCGGGTCATGAGGGGACAATAAAAAATCATAAATCCACCGCCACCGGCACCCGAAATTTTTCCTCCCGTAGCTCCGGCATCCATTGCGGTCTGGTATATCTCATCGATAAAGGAATTACTGATGTCGGTAGCCATATTTTTTTTGTGCTGCCAACCAAAGTCCAATATCCGTCCTATCTCATCCAGATGGCCCTTCAGCAGCGCCTCTTTCATCATAAGGGATTGCTCTTTAAGTTTATGCATGGCTTCGATAGAATCCTCTTTTTTCTCTAGCACATTGGAGGACTGCGTTTCGATAATTTGTGAGGAAAGGCGGCTGGTTTCCGTATAATAAAGAACAAGGTTGTGAGCCAATTCATTCATATAATCGCTGCGGATGCGGAGGGGATTCACAATAACATTATCTTTTTTGAATTCCATAAAATTCACTCCACCAAAGGTTGCCGCATACTGATCCTGCTTACCCCCGGCCATCTGAAGGTCTACCCTTTCTATATCATAAGCCAGGCTGGCCATATCATATTCCCCCAAAGGTAACTGGAACCATTCGGCAAAAGCGCCCAGGATAGCAACAGTAAGAGTGGATGAAGTTCCCAGTCCACTTCCGGGCGGGGCATCCACGTAAGTATATAAATCAAAAGGCGGGATTTTATCTGGCTTAAAATCCTTCATCACCCTATTGTGAACCCCTTTATGAAGATCCAGCCCGCCATCGATAGGAAGTTTTTCAGTGCTGGGATACTCGTAACTCTCGTGTTTATCAACGGAATGAAGTATTATCTTGCTATCGTTTCGGGGTATGATAGTAGCGTAGGCATACATGCTTATCGTAGCATTGAGAATGGCTCCTCCGTAAATATCTGAATAAGGCGCTACATCGGTACCCCCACCCGCCAGCCCCAATCTCAGGGGCGCTTTGCTTCTGATTACCATATTATGATTTACTTTCCTGTATTAACTGATCCGTTTTATTGATATTATCTATCAACACCTGCCATGAATATTTTTTCTTTTCTTCTTTGATATTTTTAACAAATTCCGCTTCCATATTTTCTCTGAAATATTTATAAATGGCTTCGGCTATGGCCTCCTCGTTGGGTGAAACTACATACCCGACTTTTCCGTCGGGGATTAATTCGCCCAAGCCACCAACCTTGGTCACAATCATAGGCTTTTCAAAATGATAGGCGATCTGTGTGACCCCACTTTGGGTGGCTGACTTATAGGGTTGAACAACAAGGTCGACAGCGCTGAAATATGAGCCTACTTTACTATCGGGGATGAAGTCCGTTTGCATGTTTACATTCTGCTCAATCTCCAAATCGTCAATCAACTTATAATATTTATCAGGATTGGTGTAAAATTCGCCCGCCACAATCAATTTGATATCTTTCATCCTGCTTTTTAGATGACTTATAGCTTTTAGCATCAGGTCCAGGCCTTTGTATTCCCTGATAAAACCAAAAAACAGCAGATACTTAGTATTACGCTGCAAATCCAGCTCCTCACGAGCTGATAGCTTATCTTTCTTACCTTTGTAATGATCATACAAGGGATGCGGAGAAATCAGCCGCGGTTTCTGCTTATCGAATTTATCCACATCGTTGTAGACCGATTTGGACATAGCGACAAAGCCATCTACGGAGCCTGTAAAGTAAGCCGATAGCATTTTATCACCCAATCGATTTTCATGGGGGACAATATTATCTAAAATGGAAATAATGCGGCTATGGTTATTTTTTCGGATTATGCGCGCTATTGTTCCTAATGCCGGAGCCATGAAGGGAAGCCAGTATTTGATAATGACAATATCGGGTTGTTGCTTTTTTATCGTCTTCCCGGTGCGCACCCATGTGACAGGATTCAACGAATTAATTGTTTTATTGATATCCAGGTCGGAAGGGATGGGCTCATTGGAATACTGGGATTTCCCGGGAAAAAATATCTCAGGATATTGCAATGTAAAGGTATAAATAACTACTTCATCCCCGTTTTTCATGAATGCCCGCGCCAATCTCTCGTTATAGGCAGCCAATCCCCCTCTGAAAGGATAAGCAGTTCCGACTATGCAAACACGTCTACCCATGAATTCAGTTTTTTGATTCCACTTTGTTTTTAAATCCTCTCCGTGCCTCTACACTGTATTTATTCCTGTCAGAATCAGACCGGGAGATCATCTCAGCGATAAACCCAGTCATGAATAATTGCGCCCCGATAATCATACTCAATACTCCTAAATAAAACAAGGGCCTTTCAGTCATATTATAGACGTCTAACGCCACTTTCAGGTAGGTAAGGTAAAAAGCTATCGCAAAACCAATAATAAAAAGGGCCGTTCCCAGGGTTCCAAACAAGTGCATAGGCCTTTTCGCGAATTTAGATACAAACATAATCGATAAAAGATCCAGGAACCCTTTTATGAACCGGTCCATACCGAATTTGGTCGTCCCGTATTTCCGGGGCTGATGTTGTACCTTTTTTTCTCCTATTTTGTTGAAGCCGTTCCATTTAGCAATCACAGGGATATACCGGTGCATCTCGCCATAAATTTCTATGGTTTTAGCCACGTTCCTGTGATAAGCCTTCAGGCCGCAATTAAAATCATGCAGATGAATTCCGGACATCAATCGCGTAAAACCATTAAAAAATTTGGAAGGTATCTTTTTATTAAGCGGATCACGGCGTCGTTTTTTCCAACCTGATACTAACTGGTAGCGGTCTTCCTTAATCATGCGGTAAAGCTCGGGAATTTCCTCAGGACTATCTTGTAAATCGGCGTCCATGGTGATTATTACATCGCCCGAAACCTCAGTAAAACCTTCATTTAAGGCAGCCGATTTTCCATAATTTCTGCGAAATTTTATCCCTTTTATTTGCTCGTGGTATTCAGCGAGCGATTCTATGACTTCCCATGAAGTGTCATTACTGCCATCATCTATGAAAATGATTTCAAAAGTAAGCTGATTTTTTTCACATACCTTTTTAACCCATTGCGTCAATTCCTCAAGGGATTCTTCTTCATTAAAGAGGGGTACAACAACTGATATATCCATTGCTAAAATTCTGTAATTACTTCGTGCGTTTCAAAAATACCGATACCACCAAAGAAAGAAGCAATCCAATCAAAGTCGTATAAAAAATCCCGGATAATGCCATCCAATGGGGTTGCATAAATTGTTTGGTTATGGCCATCGACTGCTCTAGTTGTTCGCCTTCCAATCCTTGTTGGTACATTTTTTCCCGTGCGGCCTGAATCATAGGTTCAATAGCCTGGGGATCGATGTACTTGTACAATATGAAGGTGAATATCCCCGATAAAAGCGAAGCAAAGAGAGCGAGCAGGGTGCCCAGTCCGATACCCTGACCGTAACTCAGTGTTCCTCCGGTTTCTTTATCGCGATAGGATTTAATTGCCAAAAACATTCCAATAAGGAGGATGACATAACTCACATAACTAAGAGATTGATTTGTCGTAGCCTCAAAAACATAGAGAACCAGGTTATAAAGTATCATAACCAAACCGGTCACTAAGCCGAAAGTGAGAGCCACGCTGCTGATAGATTTACGTGATGCTTCCATAGGTTGCTGATTTAAGTTATACCACAAAAGTAAGAATTAAGCGGCATTGTTTTAAAAAAACAGACACGAATTTTGCACGGAAATTAAAGTTTTATACTTTTGCAAACTGTCGGGTAAGTCTTGTACGACCAGCTCCTGCTGAACTCCCCCAGGACCGGAAGGTAGCAAGGGTAGGCGGTTGAGCGGTGCGATACAAGTAGCTTGCCCGATTTTTTATATTCAAGGGGTGGTAAAATGATTTTCAATTTACTAACTTTGTAGGATTAGCAATCACCTTTTAAAACTCACGAATATGATATTAAAACTTCATGCAAATAACCCGAGTGAAAAGCGCATTCAGCGTATAGTGGAAACATTAGAGGATGATGGGGTAATCATTTATCCCACCGATACGGTTTATGCTTTTGGTTGTTCCATTAACAGTCAAAAGGCAGCCGAAAGGATTTCCCAGATAAAGGGTACCAACAAACAACGCGATGATTTTTCATTGGTTTTCAAAGATATTAGCCAGATATCAGAATATACCAAACAAATACCCAATGACGTATTCAAAATAATGAAAGACAGCTTGCCCGGCCCGTTTACGTTTTTGCTGGAAGCTAATCATAAAGTACCTAAGCTATACAAAAACAAGAAAAGGGTGGTGGGTGCGCGCATTCCCAATAACAATATTCCGCTGGAAATTGTCGATCGATTGGGGAAACCCATGCTGACCACTTCCGTGCATGATGAAGACAGTATTATAGAATATACCACGAATCCCGAACTTATTCATGAGCGATATCATAAACTTGTGGATTATGTCATTGATGGCGGGCCCGGGGATAATGAGGCTTCTACCGTCGTGGATTGTCGTAATGATACCATTGAAGTAATACGCCAGGGGAAAGGGGTCATTTAGCTGAGATAGCCCTATTCTTTATTGTGTAGCATTAAAATTTTTCACGCTATAAGGTTTGGATATGTTTTATAAAGATTCTACTTTTGCAGCCGCATTTTGCGAAAGCAATGATTCCGTAGCTCAGTTGGTAGAGCAACGCCCTTTTAAGGCGTGGGTCCTGAGTTCGAGCCTCAGCGGAATCACCGTTCAAATACTTTTCCGATTCCGTAGCTCAGTTGGT
>JAIPBX010000128.1 GCA_021738485.1 Bacteroidales bacterium
CGAAACGGACGAAAAGATAACATCAAAAAAATGCGGGGAATCGCTGACCGGAGCTTTCGAATTGCTATATGGGAAAATGTAAAACCCAGGCTAAAAAAATGCGATTTTGTGATAGAACCTACCGGCGTGTATGATTACGGTGTTTTTGATTTTAGCAAAGCGGATGATTTATACCATCACGGATATTTAACTACGGAGCAAAAAATCCTTGAGTTATTTGATTATTTTAACCTGGATAAAATTATTGAAAAAAAATTGCAGAATAAAGGAGAAGGTGGATAGTTTATGGGGCGTGAAATAACAAAGGAAGAAGTTAACCAGTTGAAAAGAGACGGGTTTAATGGGGAGATAGTGGTTGTAGAGGAACAAAAGGATGCTGCAGATATTTGCCG
Source organism: Bacteroidales bacterium (assembly GCA_021738485.1). Lineage (GTDB taxonomy): Bacteria > Bacteroidota > Bacteroidia > Bacteroidales > JAIPAH01 > JAIPAH01. Next base: position 393 of record JAIPBX010000128.1, read on the forward strand.
TGAGGTCCTTATTGAAGAGGATTTGCTTGGTTTTGATACCGAAACCCGTCCTGCTTTCACTAAAGGGGAGAAACACCAGCCCGCCCTTATTCAAATAGCTTGTGCTGAGACGGTTTATCTGTTCAGGATTAATAAAACAGGCTTGATACAACCTATTACCGACATCCTGGGTAATGAAGATATTATTAAGGCAGGAATAGCTATTGGTCGCGATTTGGAAGAGCTTCAGGAGCTTAGGTATTTTGAACCCGCCGGATTTGTAGACCTCAACAAAATGGCTACTCAAAAAGGGTTTCAGAGCATCGGAGTGCGAAATCTTACGGCTATGCTGCTGGGTTTTCGGGTAAGCAAACGCCAGCAAACCAGCAACTGGGAAACCGAAGTGCTTAAGCCGGCTCAGGCCAGGTATGCCGCTACAGATGCATGGGTGTGCCGGGAAATTTATCTTAAGTTGATGAATCTATGATCAGCGTTGCCCGTAATCGTTCCTTTGATTCCATGGAATATAATGAATTTTGTATCCCTCATTTTTGTAAGCGTTAATCATATTTCGCCTGCCCTCTTGTGCGGATTGCATAGTAGTATGTCCATCGGAAGGATGGGCGCCTTTTATCTCACCCCAAAGCTCATGATTTGTAATAATTTGTTGGAAAAAATCCTGCTGGCGATTCATTGGAAGTTTTAATCTGAAAGCTTCACTGATAAACACATGATATTTTTTTTCATGGTATGAGCTGTCGGGCCGGCAAAAGCAAGAGGAAACCATGAAATAGTAATAGGTTTGTTTCCTTTGGCTGGGCAGTCGCTTGCTTCTCCAAATGTTGTCGTGGGTAGGGGTTTCAGTAAGAGCCTCCTGCTTCTCTCGTTCTTGTTGGTTTTCTATACGTTGGTTACGGTAAACCCTGGCATCGCTGGTATAATTTTTTGTCAGGCCGGCAAGAAAAAGATCCAGGTCACCGTCATTATCATAATCTCCCCATTCAGCATCACTAAAATAGACGCCCGTAAGGTCGGCTTCCGTATCCGTAAATTTTGTCCGCCGGTCATTACGGTATATTTTTGAAATGATTTTGTTGTTAGCGGCTTCTCCCGTAATCAGTACATCCACGTCCCCGTCATGGTCATAATCCCCCCAGTCAACAGATCCACTACGTGTTCCCTGGATAGAAGTGGATATCTGCAAAAAACTTCTTTCTCCTATGTTATTTAGGATTAGGGTCGAAATTTGATTTTGGTTATCCTCTCCTGTAACAATCAGGTCTAAGTGCCCGTTGTTATTGTAATCGCCCCACGCGGCAGCCGATTTCTTTCGCCTGGGGAGGTTCAGGGAGAGTTTTCTGAAGCCGGAGTTTCGAAATTCGTAAAGGTTTGTTGAAGCTTTTTTAGCAGCATTTTCACCCGTCACCAATAGATCATAATCCCCGTCATTATCATAATCGCCCCAGGCAAGTTCCCCGTTAATTATCCCCGAAAAAACAGCGTCGGTCTGGTGAAAATCTCCTTTTCCATTTCCTTTGTAAACAAGCGTATGATAATTGCCATCCTTATCTTTTCCACATACAGCTATATCTTGGTTACCGTCCCGATCGTAATCTTTAAAGGCTACATCGCCGCGGGAAAGGTCTTTTATTTCTTTTTGCATCAACGTAAAGGTATTGTTACGATCATTCCTGTATAGTTTCGTAACCGGCTCCCCGTCATTGTTTTGTCCCGTTATGATAAGGTCCAGATCGCCATCGTTATCATAGTCGGCCACGGATGTAGAACTATAGGAAAGATTGGCCAGGTTTGTTCGGAAGTAGCTAAAAGTGGTTTCCCGGTTAACGTTTCGATAAAGTCGCGTGGCCTTTTGATGATGGTGGTTTTTTATAAATTCTCCGGACAATAGTAAATCCAGGTCCCCATCATCATCATTATCAATCCAGCTTCCGCCACAATGCATGACTTCTTTTATATTTGCCTGAATATCAATAAAATGCTGGCCCGTAACCGGTGTCGGGCCTAACAGCATGACAAGCGTAAAAACGTATACTATCTTTTTCATTAGATAATGTTTTGAAATACAAACAATATTAGTAATATTTTACTGAATTACAAACCCTCTTAAAAACAAAACAACCCATCAGAGTGATGGGTTGTTTTGTCGAGGAGTAGGGAGAGATACTGCGGATATTTCTATTGGAGTATAAACTAAGAGATTTTCATAGGATTGTACGTGCTAACTGCTTTAATAATATTTTGATATTTCTTTTTCTGAATCATCATAAAAAAAATCTCTTTATTAATTTATTTGAAGGCAAATATAGGGTGCAAAAACACCCTTATGGGAAAAAATGATCATTCGCTGGGAACTTTTTTTCATTCGTAAGAATTTATTCTCCATCCGTAAAAAATTGGCAGTTTTATAAGAGGAAATTCGATGACGGAAAGATGCTTTTTTTATCTCCGTCCAATGAAAGATTCTGAAATTATGAATCTAAATCCACAGAGCGGATGATTAAAAAAATAAATATGTAGTTATGAATATGTATCAAAATATACTACTTTTACGTTCTCAAACATTCAATAAATTAATTTTTTATGATTGAAAAAGTACTCGTTGCAAACAGAGGCGAAATCGCCATGCGCATAATGCGTTCATGTCGCGAAATGGATATAAGAACCGTTGGCATTTACTCTGATGCAGATCGTACTGCTCTTCATGTAAGATATGCTGATGAGGCCTATCACATCGGGAAAGCACACTCCAGTGACAGCTATTTGCATATTGAAAAGATTATTGCGAAAGCTAAAGAAAGCGGAGCTGATGCCATTCATCCCGGTTATGGTTTTTTATCCGAGAATGCCACTTTTTCAAAGCGATGCCAGGAAGAGGGGCTTATATTTATAGGGCCCGATCCCATGGCTATAGAAACGATGGGTGATAAAATTACCGCCCGCAAAACCATGAAAGAGGCAGGAGTTCCTGTGGTGCCCGGTACGGCAGAACCTATTAAGGATGAGTCGACAGTGGTGGAGACCATTCACAATATTGGGTTACCGGTCATGATTAAAGCTTCCGCCGGCGGGGGCGGTAAAGGCATGAGATTGGTTAAAACAGAGGAAGAAATACTTCCGGCTGTCCGCTCTGCGAAATCGGAAGCCCGCGAATCCTTTGGTGACGATAGCGTTTATATCGAAAAATACATTACCTCGCCCCACCACATCGAATTTCAAATTCTCGAGGACAAGCAGGGAAATGCTGTTCACCTGTTTGAAAGGGAATGCTCCGTCCAGCGACGACATCAAAAAGTTGTGGAGGAAACACCTTCTCCTGTCATGACCCCGGAAGTCAGAGAAAAGATGGGGCGCGATGCCGTGAACGCCGCCAAAGCCGTTAATTATTGCGGAGCTGGAACGGTGGAGTTTGTGACGGATGACAACCTCAACTACTATTTCCTTGAAATGAATACACGCCTTCAGGTAGAACATCCTATAACCGAGCGTGTGGTAGGCATTGACCTGGTAAAAGAGCAACTGACGATTGCCGACGGACAGGATTTGTCAGTAACCCAGGAGGAGCTGACTCAAAAGGGCCACGCTATCGAATGCCGCATTTATGCGGAAGACCCGGATGAAAATTTCAGGCCCAGTCCGGGTAAGATAAAACACATAACCGAACCGATGGGCTTAGGTGTGCGAGTTGACGGGTATGTGTACGAAGGTTATGAGATACCCATACACTATGACCCGATGATTTCTAAACTTGTTGTTTGGGGATCGACCAGGAAGGAAGCTATAGAAAGGATGCGCAGGTCGCTTTATGAATATAAGATTACCGGAGTTAAAACGTCTATCGGTTTTCTTGAAAAAGTGATGAAGCAAGCTGAGTTTGCTGCAGGGAATTATAATACTAATTTTATTACCCGGCACTGGGATGAACTGATGGAAGCAGAAGATTGTGGCGGCGATTGTGAACAGATGGCTATAATTGCCGCTCTTGTGGATTTTGAAAAGAAACAAAAAGAGACACCCGGCAGCCAAAGCAATGGCAAAGCTAAAGCTAGTTATTGGAAATATTTTGGACGGCAGAAAAACTTAACCAGAATCTAAAAACAAAAAATTATGGCACTTGAAATACAAATAGGGGACCGGCTTGCCAATGTTGAGAAAGTGAGTGAAGAGGGCTCACAGATGCTGATCAATATTGATGGAAAAGAGTATAACGTGAATGTGGTCATGGTGGAAGAAGGAGTGTACTCTATCCTCTACAACGGCAAGTCATTTAATGTCGAGCTTGTAAATACCGATGATACGAAATCTTATACGGCAAATACCTTATATAATAGCTATGAGGTGGACATCATCGATGCCGAGCGAAAGTATCTTATGAGCCGCCGGGGCGGCGACATAGATGAAGAGACTTATATTTCTTCACCCATGCCTGGAAAAGTAGTGAAAATTCCCGTAAACGTAGGCGATGAAGTAAAAGCCGGCGACCCGGTAATTATCGTTTCAGCCATGAAAATGGAAAGCGAATATAAAGTAAAGAAAGACCGGGTAGTAAAAGAAATCCTGGTGAATGAAGGCGATGTCATCGAAGGAAATCAAACATTAGTTGTAGTCGAATAAACCTTACCAAAATAAAAACATCTTTTTATGTCGATTCAGGAAAAATTTAATCAGCTTAAAAAACGTAACGAACAAGCAGAACAGGGCGGTGGAAAGGAACGTATTGAAAAACAGCACAAAGCGGGCCGGTTAACCGCCCGCGAGCGCGTCAATCTGCTTCTTGATGAGGAAACCTTTGTGGAAATGGATAAATTTGTCCATCACCGTACTACCAATTTCAATATGGATAAATATAAAATTGACGGCGATGGTGTGGTGAGTGGATATGGCAAAATAGATGGCCGGCTGGTCTATGTGTTTGCACAGGATTTTACAGTGTTTGGAGGAACCCTGAGCCGGGCCAATGCGGATAAGATAGTTAAAGTGATGAAATTAGCCCTGAAAATGGGAGCCCCCATAATAGGCCTTAACGATAGTGGCGGTGCACGGATACAAGAGGGAGTGGAAAGTTTAGGTGGTTATGCCGATATTTTTTATCTCAATACCCGGGCCTCGGGGGTAATACCTCAAATTTCCGCTGTTTTAGGTCCTTGTGCAGGCGGGGCGGTATATTCCCCGGCGCTTACCGACTTTATTCTCATGACCCAGCAAAACAGCTATATGTTTGTAACCGGCCCCGATGTGATCAAAACCGTCACCCATGAGGAGGTGACCCAGGAACAACTGGGAGGAGCAATGACGCATAACCAGAAAAGTGGTGTAGCTCACCTGATGGCCGAAGATGATAAACAGGCCATGATGATGCTAAGGGAGATGATTGGCTTTATGCCTTCCAACAATATGGAAGACGCGCCGGTAAAATCCAGCATGGATGATATTCACCGGGAAGACCAGAGCCTGGATACGATTGTGCCCGACGATCCGAATAAGCCATATGACATGAAAGAAATTATTACCAAAGTGGTCGACGAGAATAACTTTTTCGAGATCATGCCGCATTATGCGCAAAATATTGTCATTGGCTTTGCCCGTTTATCCGGAAAACCGGTTGGGATAGTGGCTAATCAGCCTCAATACCTGGCAGGAGTACTCGATATTGAATCAAGCGTGAAAGGAGCCCGGTTTGTCCGCTTTTGCGACTCATTTAATATTCCGCTGATCACTTTCGAAGATGTACCTGGATTCCTTCCGGGGACCGCCCAGGAATTCGGGGGAATTATAAAACATGGCGCTAAATTGCTGTATGCCTTTTCGGAGGCTACGGTCCCCAAAATTACAGTGATTACAAGAAAAGCTTACGGTGGAGCCTATGATGTGATGTCATCCAAGCATATCGGCGCAGATGTGAATATGGCTTACCCCACCGCCGAGATTGCCGTTATGGGACCGGAAGGAGCGGTTAATATCCTTTACAGGAAACAGAATCTTAGCGAGGAACAGAAAAAAGAAAAAGTGGAGGAG
>JAIPBX010000031.1 GCA_021738485.1 Bacteroidales bacterium
AGTTAAAAAAAGGGCTGGAAAAAGCGCTGCCCACTCCGGCGCTTTTTCCAGGCCTTTTTCTTTGTCCTTCCCATAAAAAAGTCGCCCCGATGGAGCGCAGCGACTGAGGGGCCTCCTCATTTACACCAATGCGTTCTTTTAATTTCTGTGGTGCGGGGGTCTCCTTTTTTACACCAATACGGTTTGCTAGTTGTTACAGAAGAGAGGCCTCCTTTTTTACACCAATGCGGTTTGCTAGTTGTTGCAACGATAGACCTCCTCATTTACACCAAAACATCTCCAACCTGAAGCCAGAGACTTTAAGAATGAAAAGAGCAGAGCGAGAACGCTCCGCCTAACTCATTTTTATTTTATTGAAGAACGGGGAGAGCAGTTGGTGATAAGAGTTTCCTTATTGCCAAATGCTTCTTGTAAACTGAACCTATTCAATAGGTTCCCAATCGGCGAAGAAAAGATGACAAGAAAAGCTTAAGGCGACTCCAAAGAATCTATAGGCGGGAGGAAACTATTTGTTATAGCGCAATAAATCAGGGTTTTGTCTTGAATCAACGATACTTAAAATGCGTATTTGTTTTTCAGAAAGGGAATAGAAAACTAAGAAATGACCTTCGATTATTACTCGAATCTTCTGGTTATTCGTCTTTTTACCTAAATATGGAGCATTACCAAGCCGGGAAGTGGCTTGTTTGATTTTGTCGTTTAATTTTCGGCTGTAGTCTGCATTGCCATTTCTCTGGTAATAGAAATTCAGTATTTCAAAAAATTCAATTTTAGCTTCAGGGCTCCACGCTACCTTTCGTTTAACCATTCTTCAGATTCATTAAATACATCATCATTTGTGATAGAATGACCCGCATCCATGTTTTTATCCCTTTCGGTGAGTTGCTTTTCCAAATCTTCGTTAATGTAAAAAATTTCCTCATTGGTTTTTGCGTCGATAATTCTGTTAACTGCCTCAAGAAATGAAAAGTCATCTATCGACTGTAATTTCTGAATGATTTGTTTTTTGATTTGTACTGTCGTCATGATTCGTTATAATTAAAGTCTATTCAAAGATAGCGATATTCAGGGATATTATCAAGGTTTAAAAATTTGGGGAATAATAATTATTAGAGAATTTTTAAAGGGAAGGACAAGGAAAAGTCCAGGTTGCCCTAAGCGTAGCTAAGCTCGCCCTATTCACAATGGTTCGGGATTCATTCGGGAGGGGACCTCCTCATTTACACCAAAACATCTTTAACCTGAAGCCAGAGACTTTAAGAATGAAAAGAGCGGAGCGAGGACGCTCCGCCTAACTCATTTTTCTTGTATTGTAGAACGAGAAGAGCAGTTGGTGACAAGAGTTTCCTTATTGCCAACTGCTCTTTGCCAACTGAATCTATTCAATCGGCTCCCAGTCAGCATAGTAGTCTACAACTACGTGAGTTTTAGGTTCCGTAACCATCGATTCATTTGAATTGTAGGTCCATCCCATTGTTTTGCTGCCACCGCCGCTTTGCGTGGTGATAAGGAAACGGTTGGACAACGAACCGATGTAGCGGGCCTGGTCACGCGGGTCTTTATTGTCGCCGCCACTCGGATCTACCATCACCCATCCGTAATTCGGAAGATAAACTTCCACCCAACGATGAAACACATCATCCATGCTGGCATCGTCGCCCCGAACAACGGCCGAACCTACATATCGAGCCGGGATGCCGGCCGATCGGCACATCGATATAAATACAAAGGAATACTCCGAACATGAACCATTACCGCGATCCAGCACAGCAGGGGCGGTATTCCATCCGCCTTCCATTTCGTAATACATGTTGTCGATGACGTAGTTGAAGATGTTGCGCATAATCCAGTAGGGGTTTTCTTCATCTCCAACGGCTTTTTTCACGGCATCCCGGATTACCGGATGATGCAGTTGATATTTTTTGTTGTTTTTCAGATACAAGTTCACCACATCCTCGGGCATTTTTTCCAGTGAACCTACCTGGTCGGGATAAATGAAGTAACGGATATCCCAGATTTTGACGGTCGTGATCATATGAATCGTTTCCGACTCGTTGGCTTCAAGGTCTTTAATCCGGTAATGAGCTGTTGACTGATTCCATTGATCGGTGACAATATCGGTATAATCAGGGTTATACTTAATGTCACTGGTTATTTCCTGGGTTACCCGGTCTGTGGGGATAGCAAGATGAATATCTGCTTGTTTTACTTTCCCGGGACCATAATTGGTGATTTTGTACGTATAGTCCACTTTTGCTTTGCGCATATTGGATTTTATGTACTTTTCGCCGTCATTGCCTTTGAGCTTAAATACGCGGTCTTCCTGGGAATCTGTAGCCCAGAGCGAGCTTCCGTCCCACGCCAGTCCACGGGTAAACTTCCCTGGTGCATCGGCAATAATAATGACTGCTCCATCTTCGGGATTAACCATATATATTTCATCCCTTGTGCGATCGGAGACCCAAAGATATTTTCCGTCAAAAGTAATGCCTCTCGGATCTACTGAAGGAGCGGGAATTGATCGAATCGTAGTACCATCATTCGCGTCAAACTGAACAATCTCATCATTGGCACCGTCTACACACCAAAAATATTCTCCGTCATAAGCTAATCCTCTCGGACGCTTGGTGGGGGCATTCACGGTATGGACAATGGTTCCGTCTTTCGGATCAATCTTATAAATTTTGCCGTCATAATTTTCGGATTCCGGGATGCCTCCTTTGATATCTGCATTCCAGAGGTGCGTTCCGTCCCATGTAAGTCCCATTGGCCAATATCCTGGTGAAGAAATACTCCCAATTATCTTTCCATTCTCCGGGTTAATTTTATAGAGAACATCTTCCTGACGGTCGGCTATCCATAGGCTCTCCCCATCAAAAGTCATCCCTGTGGCATAATTACCTGGATTTTTGAATGAGGTGGTTACCTCTCCCGTAAAAGCAACTGCATTCATTGCAAATAAAAATAGCCATCCTAAGGTGAAAAGTTTCTTTGCTGTCATGATAATTTGATTTTGTTTTACGGGCATGAAATTACAAATTTTATACAATTACGTATCCCGGTTTTTCTGTCAATAAATTTGTATTAATAAAATTGAATTAGTATATTGTGAAAAAAATGAAGGTTTCAGGGTTTTCATATTATTCAACTGAAAACACTTAAACCCAAAATACTAAGCGTATGAAAAGAATTATATTTTTATTAATGATTGTCGCCATTTTCATGGTACAAGGTTGCCAGGAATCATGCGATAAAGAAAAGGCTGTGTCCGAGGTTCAATTGGTTTTGGAAAAATATGTGTTAGCAAATGAGAATAACAATATCGATTTGCTAAAAGATGTTTGGGCCCAGGACGATGATATTGTAATATTCGGAACCGAATCGGATGAAAAGCTTATCGGTTGGAAACAAGTAAAAAACACTTTTCTCAGGCAATTTGATATTTTTGAGGAAACGTATATTTCGGTAACCGATCAAAATATCAAAGTTAATTGCACTGGGAAGATAGCATGGTTTTCGGAAATCTTAAGTTACAATTACACCACCACCGATGGGAAATCCAAAAGCTTTGAAGGCATACGGTTTACCGGTGTTCTTGAAAAAAGAGACGGTAAATGGCTTATTGTACAGAGCCACATGTCGATACCGTATGACTCGATGGAAAAGAAAAGATATTCATGAAATGCCATGTGTGAGGGCCCTTAAAAAACGATGCGCTTTAGCTGAGGCTGATCAAAGTCGTTTGGAAGGATATTCAGCAACTTTTACCCTTTAATTCTTCTGGTAGAGAAACCGGCGTAAACTATAAAGGAAAGTTGCTGAATATCATTAGTTTTTAATTTATATTTGTGCGTTTCAAATTACTTCAGCGACACATTTTTTGGAACGGCTTGTAGCTAAAGATACCTTATTGGAAATGAATTGCTTTGTTATTCAGCCAGAACAAGTGTTCTGTTATTTTTAACTTCCACAACGCCCCCCTTAATATCAAAATACTTCAATTCATCATCCACCCTGATTTTCACCTTTCCCTGCGAAAGCACGGAGATAAGCGGCGCGTGATTGTTAAGTATTTCAAACAATCCATCTATTCCGGGAAGCTGAACTAACGAGGCTTCTCCTTTATAGATGGTTGTTTCGGGTGTTAATATTTCAAGATTCATAAGGGCTTTTATTTGTTTTGTTCAGCAAGAATTTTCTCCCCTTTTTCAATAGCCTCTTCAATAGTTCCTACAAGCATGAAGGCTGATTCGGGGTACTTATCCACTTCGCCATCCAGAATCATCTTAAATCCTTTCACCGTATCTTCTATGCTCACAAATTTTCCTTCCAGCCCGGTAAATTGCTCGGCTACAAAGAAAGGCTGTGACAAGAAACGCTGAATCCGGCGAGCACGATGAACCACAGTTTTATCTTCCTCCGACAACTCATCCATACCAAGGATAGCAATAATATCCTGTAGTTCTTTATTCCGCTGAAGGATTTCTTTTACACGCTGAGCCGTATCGTAGTGTTCTCTACCAACTATTTCCGGAGTCAGAATTCGTGAGGTAGAATCCAGCGGGTCGACGGCCGGATAAACACCCATTTCGGCAATCTTTCGGCTTAACACGGTTGTGGCATCAAGGTGGGAAAAAGTTGTTGCCGGGGCCGGGTCTGTCAGGTCGTCGGCCGGAACGTAAACAGCCTGTACGGAAGTAATGGATCCGCGTTTTGTAGAAGTAATCCTTTCCTGCATCATACCCATTTCCGTGGCCAGGGTCGGTTGATATCCTACTGCTGAAGGCATTCTTCCCAACAGGGCCGAAACTTCTGCTCCGGCTTGTGTGAAACGGAAGATATTATCAATAAAAAACAAAATATCTTTACCTCCCGATTGCTCATCACCGTCGCGGTAATATTCAGCAAGCGTAAGACCTGAGAGCGCTACCCGGGCGCGTGCTCCCGGTGGTTCGTTCATCTGCCCGAAAGTCATAGTCAGTTTGGAATCTAATAGCTTTTGCTTGTCCACCTTCGAAAGATCCCAGCCACCTTTCTCCATACTTTTAAGAAATTCATCACCGTATTTGATAATTCCGGCTTCGATCATTTCACGCATCAAATCATTTCCTTCGCGCGTGCGCTCTCCGACACCGGCAAATACCGATTGACCTTTATATTTTAAAGCAATATTATTAATAAGCTCCTGGATCAGCACGGTTTTCCCAACTCCTGCACCACCGAAAAGTCCTATTTTACCTCCTTTGGAATAAGGCTCAACAAGGTCGATGACTTTAATGCCGGTATAAAGAACTTCTTCAGCAGTGGAGAGGTCTTCATACTTTGGAGGTTCCCTGTGAATCGAGCGCTTCTCCTTTCCGGAGACCTCTCCCAACCCGTCGATGGGATTTCCCGTAATATTAAAAAGGCGGCCGTTGATATCCTCGCCTACAGGCATGGAAATAGGTTGACCTGTATTGACAACTTCAAGGCCGCGATACAAGCCATCGGTCCCGTCCATAGCTATCGTTCTTACAGTATTTTCCCCGATGTCCTGTTGACATTCGAGAACGATTTTATGGCCGTCGGGGCGGGTTACTTCTAAGGCATCATAGATATTGGGAATATCTTTTTCTTTTTCGAAAGATACGTCTACTACTGCACCAATAACCTGGGCAATCCTGCCAACGCTTTGTTTATCCATAGTCTTTTTTTCGATTTGTGGCAAAATTAATAATTGCTTTCTTTTTACGAATAATTTAAGTTGCTAATCTCATTAACTATTGAAGTTATTACAAGTTTTTTTCAAAATATTTGTTCAAACGTTTTCATAATAATTCTTTGAAACAGCATCATCCTCTTCCTCTTCTTTTCTTTCGCGTTCTGTGGTGTCCTGCTTTTCTTTTGGGAAAAACTTCTTCTGAAAAACTAACAGGATTAAAACGCCGATAGTAATGGCTGAGTCGGCAATATTGAAAACCGGCCGAAAAAATGAAAATGACTCGCCTCCTATAAAAGGGAACCATTCGGGATACGTCCCGGAAAACAAAGGAAAATAGAGCATATCGACAACTCTCCCATGTAATAATGTGGCATATCCTCCTTCTTCCGGGAAAATGGAGGCCGGATCATGATAACTTTCGGTAAAGATCAAACCGTAGAAAGTGCTATCGATCATATTGCCTATTGCTCCTGCAAAAATAAGCGATATGCTGATAATAAGCCCGGTTTTTTCTTTTCTGCCGATAATCCGGAACAAGTACCACCCTATAAGGGCAATTGCCAGTAAACGGAATATGCTCAATGCCAGCTTACCCCATTCGCCGGATATTTCAAGGCCAAAGGCCATACCGTTATTTTCGGTAAAATGTAACAAAAACCAATTGTCAAAAACCGGAATTTCTTCACCTAAGGCCATAGTGGTTTTAATCCAGAGCTTAAGCAACTGGTCAAATAACAATACTAAAACAATTGTAAGAAGCGCTTTCTTCAAGTCCTGTTATCCTTTGTTTTGCTCGTAGTTATGTCCCGGCTTACGGTTTTGATATTGTTTTTTCTTGGCTTCAATGCTCAAAGTAGCATGGGGCACACTTCGCAGCCGTTCTTTAGCGATAAGTTTACCGGTTACCCTGCAAATACCATAAGTTTTATTTTCAATCCTCATGAGGGCATTTTCAAGGTTATTGATAAATTTTTGTTGCCGTGCGGCAAGGTGGCTATTTTCTTCTTTTGATAATACCTGATGCCCCTCTTCCAACACTTTGAAAGTTGGAGCAGTGTCAGAAGTGTCATGCTCATTTCCTGTAGTGTAGGCCTCGGTGAGCAGGGCTAAATCCCTTTTCGCTTTCTCCAGTTTATTTTCAATTATTTCCCTGAATTCCTGGAGCTCCTCATCGGAGTATCGAGTTTTTTCATTGTTTTCATTAGTAGCCATATCATTCGTTTTTTTGGTACTAAACTTTATTTACTTTTATCATTGTCGCCAGGCCTTCTTCAAGTTCAATCTGTTCTGCCTGACTTTCATTGAGTGAATCTTCCAGTGACAGATTTTTTGCAAGGGTCTCTGAACAAATATATGAAAAATTGTTCGCTACTGTATTTTTAAGCGTGTCATTCTGCAAAATTTCGACATCTATTTCATCGGTTACGTCAAAACCCTTTTCTTTCCTGATATTTTGAATACGGTTAATTAATTCGCGAGCTATTCCCTCCTGCTTTAAACTTTCCGTAATCGTTAAATCGAGGGCTACCGTCAGGTTATTCATCGTGGAGACCGCAAGGCCTGGAATGTCTTCCGTGATGATTTCAGCATCCTCAGACCCAATTTCAATCTGGCGCCCCTCAATAGTAAAAGTAAACGAACCTTCATTCTCGAGTTTCTCGATGTCTTCCTGGCGCATTTCGTTAAAGGCTTTAGTAATTTGTTTCATTAATTTCCCGTACTTTGGCCCAAGAGACTTGAAATTCGGTTTAATCTTTTTTACCAATACACCTGAAGATTCAGTCAGGAATTCAATGTTTTTAATATTTACCTCTGCCTTAATCAAATCTTCAACCTTTTCCAGTTGTGTTTTGAGCTTAGCACTTGCAGAAGGAATCATGATTTTGTTAAGAGGCTGCCGCACTCTAATTCCTGCTTTTTTCCGTAAAGATAGTACCTGTGAAGATATCTGCTGTGCCAGTTGCATTCTCTCTTCCAGGTCCTTGTCTGTTTTCTCTTCCATGACTTTTGGAAAATCGACAAGATGAACCGAGGAAACATGATGTCTTCCCGAGGCTTCGTTTAAATCCCTGAATAATTTATCTGAAAAGAAAGGAGATATAGGTGCCATTAAAATAGCTACCGTTTCCAGACATTTATACAAAGTTTGATACGCTGAGACCTTATCACTGGTATATTCTCCTTTCCAGAAACGTCTTCTTGATAATCTTACATACCAATTGCTCAGATAATCATAAACAAATTTCTGGATGATGCGTCCTGCTTTGGTGGGTTCATAATCATCCATATTCGTTTTTACATTTCTTACCATGGTATTCAGCTCGGAAATAATCCAGCGGTCCAGTTCAGGACGCTCGCTGTGCGGTATTTCTTTTTCCTCGTAGTTAAAACCATCAATGTTGGCATAAAGGGCAAAAAAGCTATACGTATTGTATAATGTACCGAAAAACTTTTTCCTGATTTCATCCACTCCGGCGGGGTCAAATTTGAGGTTATCCCACGGCTGAGCATTCGTTACCATATACCACCTTGTGGCATCCGGCCCATATGTACTCATGTTTTCAAAGGGGTCAATCGCATTGCCGAGGCGTTTCGACATCTTGTTTCCTTCTTTATCCAGCACAAGGCCATTTGATACCACGTTTTTGTAAGCCACATTATCAAAAATCATCGTTGCTATGGCATGAAGGGTAAAGAACCATCCACGGGTCTGATCAACGCCTTCGGCAATAAAATCGGCAGGAAATTTATTATCAATATTTTCCTTGTTTTCGAACGGATAATGCAACTGCGCATAGGGCATGGATCCGGAATCAAACCACACATCAATAAGGTCTGTTTCCCGGAACATTTTTTTACCCGTATCGGATACCAGGACTATATCATCGACATAAGGACGATGCAAATCAATCCTGTCATAATTTTCCTGTTCCATGTTTCCGGGGTCAAAATGCTCCAGCGGATTGCTATTCATCACACCGGCCTCGACCGCTCTGTTAATTTCTTCTTTTAATCCGGAGACAGAGCCAATACATTTTTGCTCTTTTTTATCTTCTGTAACCCAAATGGGTAGAGGAATTCCCCAATAGCGGGATCTGGAGAGGTTCCAGTCCACCAGGTTTTCGAGCCAGTTTCCAAAGCGCCCCTGACCTGTTGATGAGGGTTTCCAGTTAATGGTATTATTCAGCTCCAGCATTCTCTCCTTGTAATCGGTGGTTTTAATAAACCAGCTATCCATCGGGTAATAAAGTATGGGTTTGTCGGTTCTCCAGCAATGCGGGTAGCTGTGAACGTATTTTTCAATTTTGAATGCCTGGTTATTTTGTTTAAGCATAACCGCCAGATCGACGTCTAGTATGGGCGCATCTTCCGGCAGGCTTTCATTGTAGTCGTTTTTCACATATCGCCCCGCGTATTCTGCGTAAGCATCCTTATTCACATAATTTTTTATAAAATCCTCATCAAGGTCTTCCAGTGTAAAAAATTTCCCGCTAAGGTCTACCATTGGTCGTTTATGGCCGTCTTTATCAATAAGGTGAAGAGGAGCAATCCCCGCTATCTTCGCAACGCGGTCGTCATCGGCACCAAAAGTAGGAGCAATGTGAACAATGCCCGTTCCTTCGTCAGTTGTTACATAGTCTCCCAGTATAACACGGAAGGCATCTCCCATAGGTTCAATCCATGGTATAAGTTGTTCGTAACGGAGGCCCTCGAGTGCTTTTCCGTCCAATTCGGCAATTACCTCAAAGGGAATATTTTTGTCCCCTTTCCTGTAATCCTCGAGTTTCAGGTCTTTGTTCTTTTCATTAAAGAAGGTGTGGAGTAAATCTTTTGCAAGAATAACCGTAATAGGTTTTCCCGTATACTGGTTGAAAGTTTTGACTACCGCATATTTTATTCCTGACCCTACTGCCAGGGCTGTATTCGATGCAAGCGTCCATGGAGTGGTAGTCCAGGCCAGTAAGAAAATATCCGTGTCCGTCTTGTCAAAAAGGAACTGTGATTTCTCGTCTTTTTGAACCTTGAATTGCGCCGTCACCGAAGTATCCTTTACGTCTTTGTAACACCCCGGTTGATTCAGTTCGTGAGTACTCAGGCCTGTCCCTGCTGCCGGAGAATAGGGCTGAATAGTATAGCCCTTGTAGAGAAGCCCTTTTTCGTGGAGTGTGGCAAGCAGATACCATACCGTTTCAATGTATTTGTTATCGAAAGTGATATAAGGGTTATCAAGATCGATCCAGTAACCCATTTCCTCCGTAAGCTCGCCCCAGAGATCTTTATACTTCATTACTTCGCGGCGGCAGGTTTTATTATATTCTTCCACACTAATGTGTTCGCCAATATCGTCTTTAGTAATGCCCAGCAGCTTTTCGACGCTGATTTCTACGGGAAGACCGTGCGTATCCCACCCGGCTTTTCGGTCTACCCGGTAACCACATAAAGTTTTGTATCTGCAAAAGATATCTTTTATAGTACGCGACATCACGTGATGAATGCCCGGTTTGCCGTTAGCGGATGGAGGCCCTTCATAAAAGACAAAGGGCGGGGCATTTTTTCGCGTTTCAATGCTCTTTTCGAAAGTATTGTCTTCTTTCCAAAATTCCCTGATCTCTTTTGCTATTTCCGTTAAATCGAAATGTTTGTATTCTGCGTATTTTTTCATGAATCAGCGTTTTTACTGCTTACCAAAATGGTTGCAAAATTAAAAAAATAATGCAAGATCAGTTATTAAAAGAAAGGCCAATTTTGGAATAAAGATATTGAAAGCGTTATTATTAAATTGCATAAGCACTTACTTTTGCAGAGGTTTTGTTTGTTTCCCCGGAAAATATTTTCCTGAAAAATTATTCTCATGGCTTTATAGGCGGAACTGCAGGTGTGTTTGGTGATCATGTATATTTTGCCGGAAGCCTCACCTATTCCCCGGAAGGGAATAAAATTGCTTCTTTTCTCAACAAGCTTAACTATAAAATCGTCGAACTGTATGATGGTCCGCTTATTGACGGGGGAGGTATTTTTTTCCTGCATTGATATTTTATGATTGTTACCTTTGTTTCCAGTTATGATACCACAGCAGAAAATATCCGAAATCCTTGAAAACGCGCGAATTGAAGAAGTAGTCGGGGAGTTTGTCTCCCTGAAAAAGCGTGGCGTTAATCTTCTTGGATTGTGTCCGTTTCATAACGAAAAAACCCCTTCTTTTACGGTTTCTCCTGCAAAAGGAATCTATAAATGCTTTGGATGCGGTGCCGCCGGTAATACGGTGAATTTTGTTATGCAGCATGAGCAGTATACCTATCCCGAAGCGCTTCGCTTTTTAGCAGACAAATATAACATCGAAATTGAAGAGAAGGAAGAAAGTGAGGAAGAAAAGAAAGCGAGGGATGAGCGGGAAAGTTTGTTTGCTGTCAATTCTTTTGCCCAGAAACATTTCACCAAAAATCTATGGGAAACGCAGGAAGGGCGTTCGGTAGGATATAGCTATTTTCAGGAGCGGGGCTTTACGGATAAAACGATTCAGTACTTTCAGCTGGGCTACAGTCCGGCAGCGTGGGATAATTTCACCAAAAAAGCTCTGAGCAGTGGCTATAAAAAGGAATTCCTTGAAAAAACCGGTCTTACCGTCGTAAAGCCCAATCAGTCCTACGATCGCTTTCGTAACCGGGTGATCTTTCCTATACACAACCTGGCGGGGAGAATTGTGGGCTTTGGCGGTCGCATTCTGACCAACGAAAAGAACAAACCCAAGTATCTCAATTCCCCCGAATCGGAGATATACAACAAGCGAAAAGTTCTTTATGGATTGTATTTTGCCAAACAAACCATTGTAAAAGAGGATCGCTGTCACCTTGTGGAAGGTTATACAGATGTCATTTCGCTTTACCAGGCGGGAATAAAAAACGTGGTAGCTTCTTCGGGAACATCTCTTACCGAAGACCAAATCCGAATGATAAAACGCTACACGGCCAATGTAGTGATGTTGTATGACGGAGACCCGGCCGGCCTGAAAGCTTCGTTTCGCGGAATCGATATGTTTCTGGAGCAAGGGATGAATGTTAAAATTGTCCTTTTTCCCGAAGATCAGGACCCCGATTCCTATGCACGCAATCATCCCTCTTCTGAAACAAAAGCTTTCATAGAAACCCAGGCGGAAGACTTTCTTACTTTTAAATCGAAGCTCCTACTAAAAGAGACGGCAAATGATCCGGTGGCAAAAGCAAATGCCATTGAAGAAATAGCCTATAGCATTTCGATGATTCCCAACATGCTACAACGTGATGAGTATATCAAAGCTACCTGGGAAAATCTCGACATCGACCAACAGAAGTTAAGTTTCCGCGTTAACAAGCTGCGATCCGATCGCTATCGGAAGAAAAACAAGACTCAGGCTATCCAGCCCGTTCAGGAGGAAAAACCGGCCAGGGATGAGGAAAATAAAGTCTTTATTGAGCAGTATCCCCACGAGGATGAGCTTATTCGCATCCTACTGCAATACGGAACCTATCTTATTACGGTTACCAATGCCTACGATTCCTACGATATAAGTGTGGCTGAATTTGTTATTAACGAAGTCCTGATCATAGGTTATAAGTTTAAAACGCCTGTCAACCAGGAAATTTTTGATATTTTTCATCAAAAGATTCTGGAAGATGAAATTCCGGATGACACTTTTTTCCTGAATTTGCAAAAACACGAAATTTCAAAGAAAGTAGTGGATTTAATCTCAGAAAAATATTCCTTAAGCGAAAACTGGGAAAAGCAGAAAGGGATTTTCACGGAAAGGGAACAGGATCATATTAAACAAACCGTTAATTCCCTGATTTGGGAGTTAAAATCGAGGGACCTCGAAAGCCGGATTAATGAGCTGGATAAACAAATAAAGGATGCCGGAGAGGATGTGGTTTTTGATTTGCTGAAGCAAAAACATGAGCTGTTGATGCAGTACAAAAGGATCAATGAAAACAGAGGGAGAATTATAACCAAAAGATAATATATTTTGGATGAGACTTACATCAAAAGAATTTGATAGAATTGCCGGCTTGAGTATGCTTGAATTTTCAGCACAGGAGAAAGCAAATCTGCTCGAGGATTTAAATAAACTTTTGGAAGAGGCTGAAAAGCTAAAGAATATTGATATTTCGGATGAGCTATCCCTGGTTAACCCCTCCACGTCTTACGAATCCGGAGAACTTCGCGGGGATAATGCACATAACCCTCTGCCGCAAAGAATCGTGCTGGAAAATGCGCCGGTAAAGAAAAATTCATTTATTGTCGTAAAAAAGAAAGCATATACGAAATAACTGCATTCACAACGATATTTGGAGTTTCTGTTAAGCTTTTCCATGTTGGGGCAAAAAAAATGGGAAACAACCTGATGTCATCTCCCATTTTTTGTTAACAACCGTGATGCCTTGTTTTACCTGAATATCCCAAGGACCGGCTCACCTCTTGGAAAGCGGTGCCTTAGGCCAGACTGACGATGTTTCCGCCGGTTGCTGGCAATCATCAGTCAGGTCATTCTGACTAATCAGAACAAGACGGCTCAAATCTAATGAGCTTATCACGTTAGCGAAAGTAATATATGTTATACTTCTCAACAAGTTTTCAACAATTTTTTTCAACATCAGTTAACAACTCATCTTTCTACCTGATGACAAGCTTTCGAATTTGTTCATCAGTATACAGTTGTAACATTTTTCTAAGCTGTTTATACTCTATAGGATTAAAACATTTCTTATTCAAAGTGATTTTCCTGGTAATAATCACTCTATCCCCTTTGTTTTTTAAGTTAACCGATACAGAACCAAAAGAAGCGTCTATCTCTTCCTTAAGCTCCTCATTAAGGCAGGTTCCATCTTTTATGTTTGCCTCAAAACGGTAATTTTCCTTTACAGTGGCGGGTATTTCAAATGGCGTGATTCGATCACGGAAAAGAGGTGAAAGTCCCCAGGAGGTAACACCATTTTCAATGTAAGGCAATTTAACCATTCTCAAACCGTCTTCTGTCTTAGCCACTTTTACGGGTTTTTTGGTGGTGACATTGGCCCGCGTACTGCTCATTCCTATGCTTTGAATCTTCACCGTATCCATTTTTATCCCATGAATCCGGGATGCAAGATTTTGATAATCATCAACGTATTCGGCATAGAGGTTAAAATGATTTACCAGTTCCAATTCCGCTTCAGCGCTGGCCTTTTCCCCTTCAACAACCCATTTCGAATCAAAATCATATTGATTTACAACATCCGGGAATTTTATGGTTTGGCTTGTCTTTCCTTCTACCAGCGGTCGAGCCACTTTTCCGTGAAGACCATACCAAAAATTTTGTTTATCCTTTAACCCTGACACATAAGGAGCATCCTTTCTGAAGTCCACTTTTAGCTTAATTTGATGATTCTCTTCCAAAACCGGCAACTCACCTTCAGGATAAACCAATACAGGATAGGAGCTAATCCCTGCCTCCCGAATCATGGCCGAGAGGAGAAAGATTTTTTCCGGATAGGATGCAATATTGCCTTTGTATATCTCATCAAATTCACGGATAGTATTCCCAATATAGTTTTGGTCAACACCGGAATAATCTATGCGATTTACCACAAAATCTCTCAAAGCGTTTACCTTGCTCATAGGTTCGCTTATTTCTTTCGTAAGTTGCTCCACTTTCTTTTTTAAGGCTTTGGGTAATTGTGTGTTGATTTTTCCGGGATTAATATCCTTGCTCACACCCTTGCTTTCACTTTGCAGGAATAATGCCGGATGTTTTGTTTCGCAAATATTTCCTTCCTGTGGAAACGGCCTGATGTCTTTAAAGATCCATTTGTAAGTTTTTTTCCCCTCCTCCTTGGTAATCTCAGGACCGGTTCTCAGGTTATGGGTTTGATAAAAGACCTCCATATCTTCCGGTGCATGGACAATAATTTCCATATTCTTCACCGGTGATTTTCTTTTGATGTCCTCTTTCACCGATAAACCTCCGAACATTTCGCTATCGGTAGTCAGCGTATAATCCAGGTAAATCGTAGCGCCCAGAGCTAAGCCGGTATGAGTGACTACCATTTCCCTAAGATGATTGTAAGCAGGGAATTCACTTACCCCATGAGGTAAAACTTTGTTGAAAGCATTCTCAGGGGTTTTCACTTTTTTGCCGCTTTCCATCACGGTATGAGATTTATTAACGGTTAAATCCTGAAATTTGGGATTATAAACGATAAAGGTTTCCCCGTAAAGTTGGTTAAATGAGTAATGTGATTTTAGCTCCAACTCTTTGTAATAATGAAGATCATAGCTTCCATCTTTGTGAAGCGTATATTCTTTGATGATTTTATGATAAATCGCATCCGGTGTTTTTTGAGCGACAGATGCGGAGGCGAGTAATACCAGTACAATCGATACTATTTTTTGCATTGTATTCATAATTTCAGAGTATTTTAGAATTTGATAATGATAGGTGACCGGCTGATGTTTTTATGGCTTTTAACGGCAGCACGAAATTCGGGCCATTCTTCGGCTTTATATACTCTTTTACCGAACTTACCATGTAAATCAATGATCAATTTCTTATCCTTTACCTCAATATCACCATTAAACGATACTACTTCGCCTTCATTTTCGGCCGCATTTGCTATTGGTTCGACATTAACCTCCGCGGGTAAATCGATCTTTTCCGTAATGTTTACTTCGCGGCTGCATCTGTCACGGAAAGCATAATATCTTTCTTCCAGTGAAGTATTGAAATTAAGGTGCGCTATGGCCGATTTAAAAGCACCTTTTCCGCATACAGGTGAATAAATCAACCCCTTTTTCGTTTTGAAAGCATAAGAAGAAATAGCGAAATCGACTGTAATTTCAATCGGGCCTTTTTGATATTCATAAGGATTGCTATAATCCAGGTTTTCAAATCTAATATCAGGATGTATTTTCATCATCTCTTTTTTAATACTGCGGTCCCATTCCTGCCGGAAAGACCTTACAAACCCTCTACGAATGGCTGCATCTGACTGCCCTTCGGCGGTAATGTAAAATTTTCCTGTCAAGTCACCTTCTTTATTAAGTGACCCATTGATTTTCATTTTCACATAATGATTCTCCGGGGACGATATGGGAGTTTTCTTCAAATCAGCCCCTTCCGGAAGTCCGGGCAGGTAATTTTGCTGCTGTTCGGCGCTGGACCAATTTTCTCGTACGAAAGGCACCCAGGTGGGATCAAGGAGCTTGAGGTCTCCGTTAGATAGACGCACAAGGGTAACACTATGGTTAAACTGGTCGGCGGGGATGTCTTCGATCCGGGAACCGGCCATAGTCATGGCTGCATAGGATTCAAACCCGGCAGCCCGCAACATGGTGACCAACATTCCGGCCTTATCTTTACAAACGCCACAACGATCTTCGAAAGTCATACTTCCTTTGTGAAGGGTATAGCCTTCGCCTTCACCCATTGATAGCCCCGAATAGCGGATGTTATCTGCAACCCAGTGGTTCAATTGCGAAATAGAATCCATTTCGTTTTTAGCATCCTTAAGTATCTCATCGACTTTCTTATCTATGGCTTCATTCGATTCGAAACTACCGAAATCTTCATTCACCCCGTAGAACC
The DNA here is from genome assembly GCA_021738485.1 of Bacteroidales bacterium. Taxonomy (GTDB): domain Bacteria; phylum Bacteroidota; class Bacteroidia; order Bacteroidales; family JAIPAH01; genus JAIPAH01. The sequence continues at coordinate 16,296 of JAIPBX010000031.1, forward strand.
ATTTTGACTTGGCCTCCCAGTCGGGACTGGTGGTCATAAGAAGTTTTGGTGCCACATTATCCATGGCTACCATATGTGGCTCATGCTTAATGGGTATGATGTCTTCTTTCGTAAAACGATAGCGGATTTTGCCGTCCAGAAAACGTGAAGCTACCTGCACTGAGCCATTGTAGAACTCGTATTGCATCGGTTTGTCTTTTGGCACATCAACCCGGTAAACCATCTTTTTGATAGGATTAGAGCCAAAAAAACGAACAATATCATAAAAATGGCCCTTCATCGGAGGAATATATTTCTCGTCCTGGCCTCCTCGCAGCAGGGCATATGTAAAACCTTTCCTGTAAAAGGATAGTTCCACGGCATCCCCGGGTTCAAGGCGTCCTACCTCAATCATTTTTTTACGCGCACCCCAGTAAATCATACGCGCGGGTTTGGGATAATCAAATATCTTATCCTCACCCAGCTCAATCACTTCGCCATTTTTTCGGTGTATTTTTACGCTCTTAATTTCTAAATGAGCTGATAGGGGATCATACCTGTTCTGAATGACCCGGGTATTTTTGGCCCCGGTATTATCCAGGATCTTATAAAGCCTATGCGTATTCACATGACTTAACCCGCTTTCTTCCACATCGACTTTGATACTATCAAAAACCACCAGTCGATGAGCTTCCGGATAATCTTCCTTATCTCCGGCTTTTTCGATCAATTCCGGCATATTTTGCGCCATTAGCGGAATGATCAGGACTAATACAGCCCATAGCAATGAAATTCGTTTTCCCATTATTTTTCAGTTTTGTTGGTTGGTGTAAATATACGGAAATCAAAGAAATTGTAAATATGAGGTTCTTCCTGAACATTATTCGGACAAGAATATTTGGGCTAAGAGCTCACGCTATAATTGATAGCGCAAATCCGTAGCAAGACAACAAAATAGTTTATTACTTTTATGATAAAAACTATTTCTTCACTATTTTGTTAAAAAAAGAAAAAGCCATGACAAAGAACGTAGGAACAACAGACAAAGTAATCAGAGTCGTTATTGCAGCAGTCGCAGCAGGACTTATTATTACCAAAACATTAACCGGCGTATGGGCAATAGTTGCCGGGATAGTAGGAGCTGCTATGTTGATAACATCTGTAGCGGGCTTCTGCGGATTATATAAACTTTTTGGAATGAGCACCTGCCCGACGAATACTGATAAAACCTCAGGAAGCTAATTTTTCCCGGGTATCTTCCAAAGCCGTATTTGTTCCGAACACGAAAACCTTATCCCCTTTCATAAGTTGGGTATCCCCATGAGGTAAATCCATTACTTCGCCCCGCTTGTATAGAAGGAGTGAAGCATTTTGGTGGAAGGGGATATCTTTAAGTTGAGTCCGGTCGTATCTATCGCCGGTAACCTGCATTTCTTCAATGCTGAAGTTTTCAAAGGATTCGACTACGGCACTGTAGGTAGTAGGCCTGATTATATAGTTCTCTATCGTAGTAGCCAGCACACGGGTTACATCCATATACTGCACTTCAATGGCATTATAGAGATCTTCCATTGCCAGGCTATAAGCTTTGGTTAAAACGAATTCATGATTGAATTTCTCACGCACGAGTTTGCTGATCCGGTAATTGGAGTCATTATTACCTGTAAGTACTACCACATAGGTTTCGGGTTCTAATTTTATCTGCTCATAGGTGGACACATTTGCCCCATCACCTAACAATACGTTCAATCCTTTCGTCCGAATTTCCTTAAAGCGTTTAGGGTCTTTTTCAATAATGGTATAGAATTTCCCATGCATCCTAAGACGTCGTGCCAATAATACCGCTGTGCTGCTACCTCCTATAATGATTATGCTGCCAGCCTTATGTGGCTCGATTGGATGTATATAATTGTATATGATAGGAGAAATAAGACACGTAATTACTGCCATAATGATAAAAACCGCATTAGTACCCGGTGATATAATATCTAAATCCAGCCCGATTTTTGAAGCGGCTATAATCAGGCTTAACCGGGAAGCCATTAGAAACCCCGCTGCAAGTGACTTTCTGAACCCAAATATTTTCGTTAGTAAAAGATTCGGGATGATTTTCACTAAATAGAGGATGACAAGCAACAGAACCAGGAAAAGCGTGAGGGAATGGTCCATGTGTTGCAAGGCTGAAGTGTCGAATTCCACTCCCACCATGATAAAAAATATGGGGATAAAAAAGCCATAGCTCATTCCATGGAGCTTTTGAAGTAAGAGATTCCGCTCTTTACTGACAAATGCTGAAAGAAGTATACCACTTAGAAATGCTCCCAAAAGAAGCACTTCCTCGCCCAGGTATTGAGCCATAACGATAAAAACCAATATCAAAAGAATTGTCCCCCGCACCTGGATTTGGGAAGCGGCATGGGATAGTTCGTGTATGATCCTCCGGATAAAGGTTTTTCGATGAATTTTAACCCCAATATAATAAAATGTATAAAAAGCGAGGAAAATGGCCAGGATGAGCAATATCTCCGGCTGAAATCCGTGGCGAAGAATGAAGGCCGTAAAAGTAAACAGGATAATGCTGAGAATATCGGCAACAGCGGCACCAGTAACGAGCATCTGGCCGAACTTTGTTTCGGTCTCTCCACGGTTTTTCAATACCGGTAAAATAATTCCTACGGAGGTAGTGACCAGGATAAGCGAAAAATACCAGATATTTTTTATAGGCAGTAACTGTTTTAAACCCCATGCGGAAATAAAAGAAAGGAGTAGCGTAAAAGCAAAAATTAAAAGACCGGCAATAAGCGGATTCTCTAACAGGTGTTTCTTCCCTTCGTTTTTTTGGGAAAAAGAAAAAACTATCTTATTGATATTGATTTCCAGCCCACTTTCAAACATAAGAAAAAGAAACCCGGATAATGCCAGAAAATCAAGGTCTTTTATTCCTTCAATTCCAATAAAAGGCAGAAAAAAGCGGCCTATGAAATATCCTGCCAGTATTTCCACAATAACCGTAGGTATTTTCTTAAGCCCCGCCATATTCATTAGCATAGGAATAGCCCAGGCAATAGCTACTACCACCATTAAGGGAATAAAATCTATGTCGAATGAAATATTACCTACCATTAATATTTGTATCCGTTTTATTATCAGAAGATAGTTTTACTATCCGTTTTAACAGCATCACATCCCTCTCACAACTCCATGATCGCTAAAAATATACGGGTTAAGTCTTTTTAGAAGCCTTCACCGTCATCTCATATAAAATGACATTGTAAAATTAATCATTTTTCATTTCTGTTTAAATGTTTATATTTACATACCTTTATGTGTAAAAGCTGTACTATGGGTAGTGATCAGATAAAAACAGCTCAAACAAAATTGAAAGAAAGGTTGTTAGGTAATTATAATCTCAAAAATATCATATTAATAAATATTATCAAGTTTTGTTCCCAATAAAAAGTCAAATCGACACACAATCGCAAACGTTTGAGTCTAATAGGGAAAACTATCGCCAGGTGGTAGAAGAGTACCGGGCCATTCTCAAGAAAGTAAAAAAAGGAGGTAGTGATAAAGCTATTGACAAGCACAAATCGCGGGGAAAACTATTGGCACGTGAACGTATTGACCTTTTGACCGACCGTAATACTCCTTTTCTTGAGCTTTCACCCCTTGCTGCTTATGGCCAGCATGATGACGAATTTCCTTCTGCCGGTATTGTAACAGGTATCGGGGTGGTACATGGCCGTGAAATGGTAGTGATTGCCAATGATGCAACAGTGAAAGGCGGAACTTACGTAGAAGAAACCATCAAAAAACATATAAGGGCCCAGGAAATAGCCATGGAAAATCATCTGCCGGTTGTATATATGGTGGATTCGGGAGGTGTATTCCTCCCGGACCAAGCCAAAGTTTTTCCGGATAAATTTGATTTCGGCCGATTTTTCTTTAATCAGTCACAAATGTCTGCCCGGGGCATTCCTCAGATAGCTATTGTTATGGGATCCTGTACTGCCGGGGGGGCTTATGTCCCTGCCATGAGCGACGAAACGATTATCGTCAGAGAGCAAGGAACGATCTTTATCGGGGGTCCCCCTTTAGTGAAGGCCGCTACCGGCGAAGATGTATCGGCAGAGGAACTGGGAGGAGCCGAAGTACATACTTCCATTTCAGGAGTTGCCGACCACCTTGCCGAAAATGATGAACATGCCCTGCGCATCTGCCGGAATATCTTTAAAAATCTTGATTTTCCACAAAAACAAGAGCTGGATACGGATGAGCCTGAAGAGCCGGCTTACGATCCTCAGGAACTTTATGGCATTGCCCCGGTCGATTTTAAAAAACCCGTAGATGCCCGTGAAATTATCGCCCGCGTTGTGGATGGAAGTAAATTTCATGAATTCAAAGCCCGCTACGGGCAGACATTAATCACAGGCTTTGCAAAAATTATGGGATACCCCGTGGGAGTTCTGGCTAACAATGGCATCCTTTTCTCCGAATCATCCCGCAAAGGAGCACATTTTATAGAAATCTGCAAGCACAGAAAGATCCCGATTGTCTTTTTGCAAAACATCACTGGCTTCATGGTAGGAAAAGAATACGAACAAGGAGGCATCGCCCGCGACGGTGCCAAATTGGTTCATGCCGTGGCAACAGCTAACGTTCCCAAATTTACGGTGATTACCGGGGGTTCGTTTGGAGCAGGAAATTATGCCATGGCCGGAAGGGCTTACGAACCGCGTTTTCTTTTCATGTGGCCTAATGCTAAAATTTCGGTTATGGGAGGCGAGCAGGCTGCCAATGTTTTAATTACGGTGAAAGAAGATCAAATGAAGGCGAAGTCGCAAAAGCTTTCAGAAGATGAAAAAGAAAAAATCCGGAAACAAATCCTGGATAAATACGAAACCGAGGGATCGGCCTATTACAGTACATCCCGGTTATGGGATGATGGTATCGTCGACCCGGTAGACACCCGCAAAGTATTGGCTATGGCTTTGGCCGCATCGCTCAATAAAAAGTTTCCGGAACCGGATAACGGTGTATACAGAATGTAAAAATCAAAAAATAATGGCTTATGAATAATAAAATCACGACTCTGGGGGGGTATATTCATGAATATCAAAAAAGCGTCAGTGATCCGCCGGCTTTCTGGAGCACGATTGCAGAATCTTTTTACTGGCGAAAGCGATTTGACAAGGTACTGGAATGGGATTTCCACAAACCGGAAATAAAATGGTTCCTCAACGGGAAACTGAATATTACTGAGAATATCTTTGAGCGTAACCTGTTTGAGCGACAGAATCAGCCGGCCATTATCTGGGAACCCAACAACCCGAAAGACAAGGAAAAAGTCTACACTTACGATGAACTGTACGAAGAGGTAAAGCTTTTCGCCAATATGCTTCTTAGCAAAGGTATTCGTAAAGGTGACAGGGTGGTTATTTATCTGCCCATGATTCCTGAACTGACCATTGCAATGTTGGCCTGTGCACGGATAGGAGCGATTCATTCCGTCATATTTGCCGGCTTTTCAGTACAAGCTGTGGCTGATAGGGTGAAAGATGCCGGAGCAAAAATGATTATAACCGCCGATTCAGTGTATCGGGGAAAAAAGAAAACAGAGCTAAAAAATATTATCGATGAAGCGCTGGATAACTGCGATTGCGATACCGTTAAAGAGGTATTGGTTGTTAAACACACCGGCGAAAAAGTTAACTTCGTGGAAGACCGCGATATTTGGCTGGAGGACGCAAAAAAAGGGATATCCGCCGACAATCGCGCCGAAGAGATGGATTCGGAGGATCCCCTGTTTATTCTGTACACTTCCGGTTCAACCGGTAAACCCAAAGGTTTGGTACATACCACAGCCGGATATATGGTATTCACCTCTTTTAGCTTTAAAAATATTTTTCAATACAGCGATGGCGACATTTTCTTCTGCACGGCTGATATAGGATGGATTACAGGCCATTCTTATATTGTATATGGCCCCCTGCTTTCCGGGGCCACTACGGTAATGTTCGAAGGCTCTCCTACTTATCCTGATGCCGGTAGATTCTGGGATATTGTGGACAAATACAAGGTAAACCAGTTTTATACTGCTCCCACCGCTATCAGAGCATTAATGGGTTACGGACAAAAGCCCTTCGAGGGCAAAGACCTTGGTTCGCTTAAGGTGTTAGGAACAGTGGGTGAACCCATTAATGAAGAAGCCTGGCACTGGTATCACGATCATGTCGGAAAAAACCGGTGTCCTATCGTTGACACCTGGTGGCAAACCGAAACCGGCGGCATTTTGATCAGTCCGCTGGCAGGGATTACACCTACCAAACCCTCATATGCCACATTGCCCTTCCCGGGTATTCAACCCGCTATTCTTGACAAAAAAGGGAATGAAAAGAGTGATAATTCCGTGGAAGGAAACCTTTGCATAAAATATCCCTGGCCGGGAATAGCCCGGACCGTATGGGGCGATCATAAACGATTTAAAGACACCTATTTTTCCACCCACAAAGGATATTATTTCACGGGAGATGGCGTTAAACGGGATGAAGACGGTTATTACCGGATTTTAGGCCGTGTCGATGATGTGATTAATGTTTCTGGTCACCGCCTGGGAACAGCCGAAATCGAAAATGCGATTAATGAGCATCCCCTTGTTGTTGAGTCAGCGGTGGTGGGCTATCCCCATAAAGTGAAAGGCCAGGGCATTTATGCGTTCGTATTTTGCCAAGAACTTTCGACAGGGGGAATTGAAGGAATCAAAACAAGCGTCAGAAAAGGGGTGGATAAAATTATCGGCCCGATTGCCCGCCCCGATGAAATCAGATTGGTTGACGGCTTGCCTAAAACCCGCTCGGGGAAAATTATGCGCCGGATTCTCAGGAAAATAGCTTCCGGAGAGACCGACGATTTCGGAGACACTACCACACTGCTTGACCCTGACGTGGTACAACGTATTATTGATAACAGTTGTGAGAAAAAATATGAAGTCAAGGAGGATAAAAAATGAAAGATTACACTACCATAAAATTTGATAAGAAAGAAGATGTGGGTACTATTTGGCTGAACCGGCCCGATATTCGCAATGCTTTCAATGAAACCATGATTTCCGAATTGATAGATGTATTTGATGAAATCGAAAAAAAAGATGACCTGCGTGCGGTAATTCTTCGTGGTGCGGGAAAATCTTTCTGCGCCGGTGCCGATCTTAACTGGATGAAGGACGTGGTGAACTACTCATACGAGCAAAACTACCAGGAAAGCTACAACCTGTCACAATGCTTTTACTCTATTTACACATGCAGTAAGCCAACTATAGCTATGGTACACGGTGCTGCTATTGGAGGGGCCAATGGTTTGCTGGCTGCGTGTGATTTTGCTTTCGCGGATGATGCTACTGTATTTTCGCTAAGTGAAGTAAAAATAGGAGTGGTTCCGGCCTGTATTTCCCCTTATGTGGTAAAAAGAGTTGGGGAATATTCTTCCAGGGATCTAATGCTGACCGGCAGGAGATTCAAGGGGATAGAGGCTGAAGAATACAAACTGATTAACCGCTCCATCCCTATGGATGAAATGGAAAATCATGTACATGAGCTGATTGCCCAGCTACGCACCAGTGGCCCCGAAGCCATGAAGCATGCCAAAAAGCTGCTCAACAATGTGGCCAATCACTGGGATATAAAAACAGCCTTGAGTGAAACTGCACGGATGATTGCGGAAATCAGGGCCTCGGAAGAAGGACAGGAAGGAATGAATGCTTTTCTCGAAAAACGTAAGCCCGGATGGGCCCAATAAATAATTCTTGCTCATGAGAACATTCCGGAAATTACTAATTGCTAACAGAGGGGAAATTGCTACCCGGATTATACGTTCAGCCCGGGAAATGGGCATTAAAACAGTAGCCGTATATGCGGCTGCCGACAGCGATTCATTGCATGTTTCCCAGGCCGACGAGGCCTATCGCATCGGACAGGAAGAACTCTCGGAAACGTATCTGAATATCGATAAAATCCTGGAGGTCGCTCATAAAGCTCATTGTGATGCGGTACATCCCGGATATGGGTTTATGGCCGAAAATCCGGCCTTCGCCACAGCTATCCGGGAGGCGGGACTTATTTTTATCGGCCCCTCTCCGGAGGCCATACAACTGATGGGTAATAAAATTGAGGCCCGCAAAAAAATGAAAGAGATCGAAGTGCCTCTACTGGAGGGAAAAACAGGAACACCGGCAGAATTGCTGGAGGCCTCAGAAAAACTGGATTATCCTTTGCTGGTTAAAGCTGCTGCCGGAGGCGGCGGAAAAGGAATGCGTATCGTAAACGAGCCGAAGCAATTAAAACAAGCCCTGGAAGCTACTGCCAGAGAAGCTAAAGCCTATTTCGGCGATGAATCGGTCTACATTGAACGCTACCTGGAAGAACCACGTCATATTGAAATACAGGTGATTGGAGATCACTATGAAAACATGGTGCATCTCTACGAAAGAGAATGTTCGCTACAGCGACGCTATCAAAAAATTATTGAAGAATCGCCTTCTCCTACCCTCAACCAGGCAGTAAGAAGACGAATGGGAGAAACAGCCGTCAAAATTGCCCTCGGTATTGGATACTACAATGCCGGAACTATTGAGTTTTTGGTGGATACAGATTTGAATTTTTATTTCCTGGAGATGAATACCCGTATACAGGTGGAACATCCGGTTACGGAAATGGTAACAGGCGTTGACCTGGTAAAAGAGCAAATCAAGGTGGCCGCCGGAAACAAGCTCTCCTTCCATCAAAAAGAAATCATACAACACGGACATGCAATAGAATCACGTATCTATGCCGAAGACCCGGAAAACAATTTTATGCCCTCTCCCGGCAAAATGTCGCTATACCTTGAACCCTCCGGGCATAACATACGCATAGATTCCGGCATTACTGCCGCTACTGAAATCAAACCGCTTTATGATCCCATGATCAGTAAACTTGTGGTTAAAGGGGAAAGCCGCGAAGAAGCTATAGGAAAAATGCTTTGGGCATTGGAGCATTACCGTATTCACGGGATCAAAAATAATATTCGGTATCTGAAAAACCTTATTCACTCGGATGATTTTCGTGACAACAATATCTCAACCAAATATTGTGACATAAAAACTCCTTTGATTGTTAAACGTCTCAAAGAGGAACACGAAAAAAGCGCTTTTCCCCTCCCTGTTATAGCTTATCTTTTAAAAGAGCTGGCAGATACCGATCAAGGAAGTACCTGGCGGCAGCTGGGGCTATGGAAGGATTACCTTCTTATTCCCGTGGTCGATGGCGAAAATACCATAGAAGCAGAAGTGGTAAAGGGAAGTCCGCCGGAATATGTCTTTAAGATGGAAGGGAAGGAACTCAGGGCAAAATTGTACCATAACACCGACCATAAAATTGAGTTTTGTTTTGATGAAACCTACCACATTGCCTACTTTTCAGAAAGAGATCTTTTCACGACGATCGACATTGATGGAAAGCATTATTTGCTGAGCCGGAAGGATATCCTTGATGAATCCAAAGCATATGATTCGGTCTTAAAATCCGGAAAAGACGCCGGACATATAATCACCTCGCCGATGCATGGTAAGGTCATACAGATTGATGTGAATGAGGGCCAACAGGTCCGCGAAGGAGATTCGCTGGCAATCGTGGAAGCCATGAAAATGGAAAATGTGATTAAGGCTTTTAAAGATAATACCGTGGGAAAAATCCATGTGGCAACCGGCTCACAGGTGAGTACCGGCGATGTGATCATGGAAATGGAAGAAAAATAAATTTGAAATCAACGCTATAAAAAACGCTAATTCACCATGAAAGAAAAAATAAGAATAGGTAATGCAGGAGGTTTCTGGGGCGATGACCTCACAGCCTTGCGTCGTCAGCTTGAAGGAGGACCCCTCGATTACATCTCTTCCGACTATCTTGCCGAAATAACAATGAGTATCCTGCGCAAGCAGCAACTTAAGGACGAACGACTCGGTTATGTCACCGACTTTGTCCACCAGGTTTTAGATGTAGCTCCTTTAATTAAAGAAAAAGGAGTAACAGTGATAGCTAATGCAGGAGGAATGAATCCGTTGGGATGTGCAAGAGAAATAGTCGAGGGCCTGAAAGGAACAGGCAATGAGCTCAGGATTGCTATTGTAGAGGGGGACAACATTTATCCCGAGCTGGACCAGCTTTATCCCGAAAAGGCGGACTTTAAAGACATGGAAGACGGACAGCCGTTTGAAAAGATTAAGGACAGCGTTCAAAGCGCGAATGCTTACCTTGGCGTCGGTCCTATTATCAAGGCCTTAGAGGCTAAAGCCGATGTAATTATTGCCGGAAGGGTTACCGATACTTCCATTTCTATCGCTCCTATGATTTACGAATTCGGATGGGAACTGAATGACTGGGATAAGCTGGCATCAGGTTTAATAGCAGGCCATATGATGGAATGCGGAGCCCAGTCCACCGGCGGAAACTATACCGATTGGCAAAAAGTCCCCAAATGGACGAATTTTGGTTATCCGGTTACAGAAGTCTATCCCGACAGTTCTTTTATCATGACCAAGCACCCGGGAACAGGAGGCCTGGTCACGGCCGATACAGTCAGGGAGCAGTTGGTCTACGAAATGGGAGACCCTAAAAATTATATCAGCCCGGATGTAATCGCTGATTTTTCCTCGATTCAGATTGAAGACCTCGGGCAGGACCGTGTCAGGGTATTTGGTGTGAAAGGGCGTCCCTCCACGCCGTTTTTGAAGGTTTCTATGGCGTTCGAAGACGGCTACAAAGCCAAAGGCTCGGTCATCATCAGCGGGGGTAACGCATTGGAAAAGGCCCGGGTTTTTGACAGGATTTTCTGGGACCGGCTTGGACTTCCCTATGAAAAGAAAAATACCGAATATGTAGGCTTTGATGCCACGCATCATCATCTGTCTAAAGACAGCGATCCCAGTGAAGTGCTGCTTCAGTTCAGCGTGTATGATAAAGAGAAGGAGAAAATCAAAAAATTCAGCGAGAATATAGCACCTGTAATATTAAGCGGCCCCCCGGGAGTAGCTGTAACCGGAGGCCGGCCAAGACCCCATGGAGTGATGACTTACTGGCCCACTTTGGTTCCCAAACAACATGTTAAAGCAATAGTAAAACTGCTGGATAATAACGGAGCGATCAGCGAATCATATGACATTCCTTCAATTACGGGCTATGAGGAAGAAACAAGTGTGATTGATTCCGAAAAACAGGAATGTACAACTGCCGGAAAATACCAGGCTCCGGATTTACAAAATACCCGCAGGGTGAAGTTTTCTGATATCTGTCTGGCCCGTTCGGGAGATAAAGGTGATATGGTGAATATTGGTGTGGTGGCACGTACATCTAAAATATACGAATTTTTAAAAAAGTATGTGACCGCAGCATATATCAAAGACCTTTTTGAGGGCTTATGCAAAGGTCCGGTAACCCGCTTTGAGCTGGATAATTTGGAGGCCTTGAACTTCTTGCTGGACCATTCACTGGACGGGGGAGGGACAAAATCCCTGATGATTGATGCCCAGGGCAAAACTTTCGCTCCGGCACTGCTCAACCAGGAAATCAATGTGCCTGAGGAATATTTGGAGGAGTTAAATTTTTACCGGTAAACTCTGGACAGGGGAGCATATTGGACCTAAAATTGATGCTTTAGTGTTCAACTTTACGCAGGCCCTTCGCACTAAACCTTTGTTTTAAAAATATTGTTTATTTTTAAGAAATCAAAGAAACCAGACCTATGGAAAAGTCCATGAACGTTACGCAAAAGATCCTTGCCAAACATATGATAGGCGGGGAGATGACCCCCGGAAAAGAAATTGGTTTGAAAGTCGATCAGGCACTTCTGCAGGATGCCACCGGCACCCTGGTTATGCTTGAGCTCGAAGCGATGAAGCTGGACCGGGCCAAAACAGAGGTAGCTGTTCAGTATGTCGATCACAATTTGCTGCAAACGGATTTTAAAAATGCCGATGATCATGTTTTTTTGGAGTCCGCTGCCCAGCGGTTTGGAATATGGTTCAGTCGTCCGGGTAATGGAGTAAGCCATCCGGTTCACATGGAGCGGTTCGGAAAACCCGGAAAAACCCTGCTGGGTTCCGACAGTCACACTTGCGCCGGTGGCTCGTTAGGAATGATAGCTATAGGCACCGGCGGCCTGGATGTTGCCATGGCTATAGCCGGTGAACCCTTTTATGTAAAAATGCCTAAGGTGATGGGAGTGAAACTCACAGGTCGGCTCCCTGATTGGGTCAGTGCCAAAGATGTCATCCTTGAAATGTTACGAAGGTATGATGTGAAAGGCGGACGGGGTTATATTATAGAATACTATGGTGAGGGCGTGAAAAATCTTAGCGCTATGGACAGGCATGTAATTGCCAATATGGGGGCCGAACTGGGTGCCACCACCACCGTTTTCCCTTCGGATGATGAGGTGAGGAAATTTCTGAAAACACAGGAGAGAGAAGATGACTATGAAGAAATTATCGCCGATGAAGGGGCTCAATACGATGCCTGGGATGAAATTAACCTGGGTGAACTCGAGCCCCTTATCGCCACAC
>JAIPBX010000032.1 GCA_021738485.1 Bacteroidales bacterium
GTGAAATAGTAGAGAAAAGACTTTCGGATAATGAGCACATACAACGTATTGCCACATCAAAGGATGAAAACGAGGCCGTGAAGAGAAGAAAAGATTTAAGAGGGTGATTGGAGTAACTTCCAGATATCATCAAAAATAACAAAAAAGGGAAGACTTTAAGGCTCTCCCCCATTTTGATATTTTATCCGTTCAATTATTCATCACCTTCCTTCTCCACCAACTTCTTCTCTCTTCCTTTCTCCAGCCAGTTGTAGATGGTAGGAAGCACGAGCAGCGTCAGCAAGGTCGCTGTCACCAGTCCGCCGATGACTACGGTTGCCAGGGGCCGCTGCACTTCAGAGCCGGGACCTGTATTGAACGCCATCGGGATAAAGCCGAGGCTGGCTACCAGGGCAGTCATCAGTACGGGACGCAAGCGGTCGGCTGCCCCGTCGATAACGGCTTCTTTCAGTCCTTCGCCTTCCTTGCGTAATTCGTTGATGTGGTCGATGAGTACAATGCCATTGAGCACCGCCACACCAAAGAGAGCCACAAATCCTATACTGGCCGAAACCGACAGGTAAAGTCCTCGAATCCACAGCAGGAATACGCCGCCCGATAGGGCCAGCGGCAGGTTCAGCAGGATCAGAATAGCATAGCGCATCTTTCCGAAGTTCAGGTACATCAATCCGATGATAATGAAAAGAGCGATAGGAACAACAAGCAATAAGTGGTTCATGGCGCGCTGCTGGTTCTCAAACGAACCGCCATATTCCAGGAAATACCCCGCCGGGATATCGGCCCTTTCGTCAATGGCTTGTTTGAGATTATCCACGTAGGTTCCCATAGCGATATCCTGGATGTTGATTCCTACTATAAGTCGCCGCCAGCCATTCTCTCGCTGTATTTCGCGTGGACCTTCCTGGGCAATGATATTAGTTACCCGCTTCAGCGGAATGAAATCGCCATTGGGAAGGTGCAGGGGCACTTCCTGGATATTTTCCAGCTTATCGCGGGTCTCTGCCGGGTATCGAGCCATAATATCAAACCGGCGTTGTCCTTCAAAAACCTGGCCAGCCGTCTGTCCACCAATCCCGGCTTCAATCACTTTCTGCACATCATTCACATTCAGCCCAAACGAAGCGGCGGCTTCGCGGTCTACTTCAATAGTTAGGTACGGCTGACCGATGGGCTGTTCCACGTAATAGTTGTCCGTTCCTTCCAGGTCGCGGGTTACCCTGGAAATCCGATCGCCTATATCGTTCAGCACTTCCAGGTCTTCCCCATAAATCTTGACGGCCAGGTCCGACTTCACCCCACTGGTCAGCTCATCGACCCGCATGGCAATGGGCTGGGTGAAATTGTAGGATAATCCGGGTTCATTTTTAAGATAAGGCTCTATTTCTTTGATAATATCTTGTTTGGTAAGGCCTTCGCGCCATGTATCGCGCGGTTTCAGCAGTACCCAGACATCCGTTTGGTGTACCCCCATCCAGTCGTTGGCCAAATCGGAGCGGCCCGTTTTTGGAACCACCGTCTTTATTTCAGGGATATCTTTCATCAAATTACCGGCCAGCCAGTTGGCATTTTCCATAGACTCATCCAGGGTAACCGAGGGCATCCGTACCTGTTCGATGAGGATAGACCCTTCATCCAGCTCCGGTAAAAACTCCGTACCCATACGGCTCATCACTATCATGGAAACGGCAAACACCACAGCCGCCACACCAACTACTACCGCTCTTTTTTCAAGATAGTTGTTCAGAAACTTCCTGTAGCGGGGCTTAAGCCAGTCAATCACATAGTTCTTTCTTACTTTCACGCCCCTTCGGAAAACCAGGGATGAAATAGCCGGGACGTAAACCAACGCCAAAAGCAGCGAACCAAAAACAGCAGCACCTACGGTAATGGCCATGGGGCGATACATAATGCCCTCCATACCGCTAAAGGTCATAATGGGAACATAAACCATCAGGATAATGAGTACACCGAAAAAGATGGGGCGTACCACCTGTTTGGAAGCTTTTATGACTGTTCCGTCGATGTCTTTGTTTCCCTTTCCTTTGTGCCGGAGCTTTTCTACAATATTTTCGGTCATTACTACACTACCGTCGACGACCATCCCGAAGTCTATGGCCCCCAGACTCATCAGGTTGGCTGCTAACCCAAATTCCTGCATTCCGATGAAGGCAAAAAGCATGGATAGCGGAATGACAAGGGCCACAATGATGGCCCCGGTAATCTCTCCGAGAAGTAAGAGCAAGACGGCGATAACAAGGAAACCGCCTTCAATTAGATTGGTCTCAATGGTTCCGGTCGTTCGCTCAATCAAATCGGACTGACTGTAAAAACTTTCGATTTCGACACCTTCGGGCAGGCTTTTGTTGACGGATGCTATTTTGTCTTCAATATTTCCAATGACCTTCCGCCCATTGCCCCCGCGCAGCATCATCACAATGCCGGTCACCACCTCGCCATTCCCATCCTGGGTAACGCCTCCCTGGCGAATGCGGGTGCCCATTTTTACTTCAGCCAGATCGCGAATATAGACGGGTTTGTTGTTAATATTGGCCACAATGATGTTCCGGATGTCATCTTTGTGGCTGATTTGTCCGAAACCCCGCACAATGTATTGCTCGCGGTTGTGCTCCAGGTAATTTCCGCCTGAAACGGAGTTATTCTTTTCAATGGCATCAATCACATCTTTGATACCCACCCCGTAATTACGAAGTTTGCCGGGCTGGATAATCACATCATATTGTTTAACGAAGCCTCCGAATGAGTTAATCTCGGTAACGCCCTGCACGGTTTTGAGCTGGGGTGCTATCAGCCAGTCCTGAATTTCCCGCAATTCAGTCAGTGAATAATTCTGCCCTTTGACCGTGTACTGATAGATTTCACCCAGTGCGGTGGAAATGGGTCCCAGGTTAGGCTGTGATACGCCGGGCGGGAGCTCGCCGCGGATAGACTGCAACCTTTGTGAAACCATCTGGCGGGCGAAATAAATATCGGTGCCTTCTTCAAAAACGATGGTCACGGCCGACAATCCAAACTGCGATATCGAACGTACTTCCTTTACATCCGGGAGCCCGTTCATGGCTGTTTCTATGGGATAGCTCACCAGTTTTTCCACATCATAAGGGCTATATCTTCCGGCTTTGGTGATGACCAATACCTGCACCGGTGTTACATCAGGAATCGAGTTGATAGGAATATTTTTCAAAGAGAAAAACCCTCCCACAGCCATTAACACCACTAGCGAGAGTGCCACAAACTTTTGACGAACACTAAATTCAACGATTCTTTTAAGCATAGCTACTATTTTTTGTGCAGTTTATTATTCGGCGAATTTTTCATAGCGCGAAAGGGCTTTAAGGCTGAATACCTGGGTAATAGCTATCTCCTCATTTTTGCTTAGCCCGGATTCCACAATAGCATACTTATCTCGTATCTCGCTGACGGAAAGCGGTCGTTTTTCGTAGGTACTTTTGTTCTGTTTCACAAAAACAATCGGGGTATTGCCGTCGTAGGTCAGGGCATCTACCGGCACAGCAATCACCTCAGCCGGCGAGGAAGCTTCTATCTCCAGGCGTAAATTTTCGCCGGGTTTCGGCCACCCATCAACGGTAGCTATAATTATGTTGACCACTACCGAGCGGTTGGTTTCATCGAGGCCCGGATTGATAGTATTAATCACTCCTTTCATCGTTCGAGAGCCCTCCTTTCGGCGGGTGATGGTTACGCTATCGCCTGTTTTCAAAATTTGTCCTTCCTGAGGAGAGACATACCCTTTAACCAATACGTGGGTTTTGTCGATCACGCGGGCCAATTTATCATAGGCATTCACCGACTGTCCGAGGTCAACAAAACGCTGATCGATATACCCGCTTATGGCCGCCCGAATGTTAAGCACCGGGTTGATATTTTCGTTGCTGGCATATTTTTGTATGTCATAATCCGGAACACCTACAGCTCTCAGTTTAGAGTACGCCGCGTTGACGGTTGCCGAAGCGCGTTTGTAGTCACTGCGGGCCCGGTCAAGCTCGCTTTGCGAACTGATTTTCTTCTCCACCAGTTGTTCGATACGCTCCAACCGGTTTCTTTGATAAGACTCTTCGGCTTCCGCCTGAAGATATTCAGCCACCAGACTTCCAAATTTCAAGCTTTCCATGGTTATCAGCACCGAACCCGAAGAAACACTATCGCCTTCGGTGACTTGGATAGAAGTAATACGACCATCAACCGGGGCGCTGATAATGTTGATGTGATCGGGGGCCGGGAAAGCCACGCCGGGGGCCACCACCATATAATTCTGTATCTCGCGGGCTACCCGGGTAGTTTTGATATCCAGTTCATTTATGTCCTTATTGCTGAGTTTGATAATCTTGGCTTGTGTGTCCTCTCCGGAAACGGAGGGTGGTACTTCCTCTTGTGTCTTTTGTTTCTGTTCGGTTTTTTTCTGGTCCTGATTACATCCCGGCAAGGAAAAAATCAGGATGAGGGCCATGGCAAAGGTTGTTATTATTTTCATGATACTGTTTTTTTTTCGAATGACGATTAATACACAATTTCCTGTCCTATATATTTTTCCAGCTCAATGATTTGCAGGTAATGATCGCGTAAGGCTTCAAGGTACCGCTGCTGCGTCCTCAAATAGGTTTGCTGCGCGTCCAGCAGGTTAAGGAGGTCGATCTCGCCGATGCGATATCCTTCCAATGTGAGTTGCTGAAGATTTTCCGCTTTGTCGCGAATGGTACTGTCATAGCGATGAAGCGTTGACAAGCTGTTTTCATAGCCATGCCAGGCCCTTTCGATGCGTTCTTTCATGCGGAGCTTGACCCCTTGTTGTTTCCACTGCAGGCGGGTTTTCTCGGCCCGGGCGGTCTGAACTTCCCCTTTATGCTGAAGAGGCAGCCACAACGGCAGGCTGATTCCAAATTCAAAGCCATGAAAATCATATCCCTGTCCGAAATCCTGTTGCAGGTAGCTAAAAGATATATCGGGAAGGATATTGCTCTTAGCCTCCCTGACTCGCTTTTGGGCCGCTTCCTGGCGGAGCTGGACCGCTTTATAGGCCGGTTGCTCCTCAAGGTAATTCAGGGCTTTGTCCTGGTCGATGCGCTCCTGGTATGTGCGAAGCGTATCTTCAAACTGGATGGCGTAACTTTGATCCTTAATTTCCATTCCCAGGAGCTTAAACAATCCATAGCGCCCTTGATGCAAAAGTCGTTGGGCATTGTCGAGCATATTTTTGGCTTCGGCCTTGCGAATCTCCGCTTTCATCACCTCCATATCGTTACCTACTCCACTCTCCGCGCGGGAGTATGCTGCATTGTGCAGCTCATCAGCCAGTTCAATTTGTCGATTGTGGAGATCGATTTTGTAGAGTGCATAAACTATTCTCACATACTGCTTTTTAACCGAAGTCTTAAGTTCTCTTTTTTGTTCTTCCAAATCAAAGTGTAGGGCTTTCAAGTCCTTTTTAAGAGCCTGTAGCCGGTATGCTGTGGTGAGCGGAAAATCAAAACCCTGGGTTATGGCCAGGCGCTGCTCGGCAAAATCCGGCCCTTCCTGCTCCCCTATGCCCTCTTTGGCAAAGGTAAACTCCGGAGCATCGACACCAGAAACCAGGCGCCATTGGTTTTTCTTCGCCTCAATACGGGCTTTTAGTTGATTGATGTCTGTATTATTTTTATGAGCTGTTTCCACAGCCTGCTGCAAGGTTAGTACATCCCCCTGCGCCCAGGAGCTTGTAAAAAAAACCATTGCAGCCAGAAAAGATAGTAGTGGTTTCATTGAATGATGTTTATTTTCTTTAACATAATTTTAACAAATAGGTTTATTAACATTTCGTTTCTGTTTATTTATTTTTTGATGCTTTCGGTTATTTCTGAAAACAAAAGTAGAATGTAGACCTTAACTTGAAATAAAGCGTATCTTAAAATCAGCTTAAAAATATAATACCCTGCATATCAATATATAAAACTACTCAAATTCTTGATGCCTGATCAGTTAGGGGAATCTCTAAAATAAACGATGTCCCTTCCCCTTTGCGGCTCTTTGCCTGAATGGCAATACCCAGCAAATCAGTAAAGCGTTTCACAATTGATAATCCCAGGCCGCTGCCCCCGGTTTGCGCGCTTCTGGAATTGTCGGCCTGATAGAAACGGTCGAAAATTTTATCCAATTCTTGCGGGTCAATCCCGTCTCCGTGGTCTGAAATTTCGATTGCAGCATGCTTTTCTTTCGTAAAAGTTTTCACTGTGATTTCAGTATTTTCCGGTGAAAACTTAATTGCATTGGTAAGAATATTCTGGATGATACGATTAAGCATCATCCAATCCGTCATAATATCTATATCTTTGCAAAATTCCAGATTCAGATAAAGCGACTTTTTATGGAGTTCATCCTCCAGCAACTCATACTGCTGATGCAAAATCTCCAGCAAGCTGAATTTTTCTTGCTTTATATTTTGATTACCTTGTTCATAACGGGCCAGCCACAAAAGTTGCTCGCTCAATGTCGACATCTTATTGACCTCATCCAAAAGAATGTAAAGCTTATCGTGATAATACTCTTGGTTTCTGCTTTTGCGCAATGCTACTTCCAATACCCCTTTCATGGATGATAGAGGAGTTCTTAATTCATGCGATGCATCCGATGTAAACTGCTTTTCGCGCTGAATGGCTTCCTGCAGGCGGGCAATCAAATCATTAATGGATTTTGTCAGGTAATAGAGTTCATCTTTTCTTTTAGGAAGGGGAAGCCTGTGCGTGTAATTTTTACCGGTAATGTTTCCGGCTTCCCTCATCAGATTATTAACAGGCGCTATACTTCTGCCGGCAATATAATTGGTGATAAAGAAGAGCAATACGATGATAATTGGGAAAGAGAGAATCAGCACGGTTCTTAGGTTTACCAGAACCATTTGGGTATCTTTCAGCGGCACGGCCACAAGAATATCCCCTTTCTTTTGTCCCGATGCATCGGTTACAGGAAACTGTAACTGGTATATCGGTTTAGATTTGATAGTATCCTTAAAGTACCTGATTTCGGTTAAAGAAGGCCTGACATAAAGCTTATCCTGTCCCAGATTCGGAGACTTTTTCACCAGTCCGTGGGGGCGAGATACCTGAATAAAAATAGGATTGATCTCCAGCAAACCATGTTCCGGTTCACGCCATTCTCTTTGACTGGTTATAAAAAGAGAATCATTTTGCACGGTCAGCCCCTCCCGAAGCTCCCTGGCCTCGGCCAGTAAATCGTTATTCATATGATTATAAACCGTGCGATAAACTACTGCATAAATGGTAAGATATATCAACAGCATCATTATAGCGGTTGCCCCCATAAAATTCAAGGCTACTCTTCTATTGAAACTTAAATTTTTCATTATTCTTTGATGATGTATCCAAGCCCTCTTACCGTTTTTATGATGGGTTCGTCGGTGCCGGTTTGTATTTTCTTCCGCAGTGCATTAATATAAACATCGATAACCGAAGTGTCGGAGTCGTAATTGATATCCCAGACATGCTGAATAATCCGGGTTCGTGAACACACCCTTCCTTTATTTCTGAGCAGGAATTCCAATAGCGCAAATTCCTTTTGTGTTAAATAGATTTCCTTGTCTCCTACAAAGGCCTCATGTGTATGGAGGTTCAACACCAGGTGACCGGCTTTAAGCTCTGTTGCATCTTCTCTGCCCTTCCTGAGCTGAACACGGATTCTGGCAAGTAACTCATCGAAGGAAAATGGTTTTTTTATATAATCATTTGCCCCCATATCCAGGGCAAAAACCGTATCATCTATGGTGTCTTTAGCGGTAAGGAAAATGACCGGAACCTGTTTATTCACTTCCCGGATACG
This sequence comes from Bacteroidales bacterium, assembly GCA_021738485.1. Classification (GTDB taxonomy): domain Bacteria; phylum Bacteroidota; class Bacteroidia; order Bacteroidales; family JAIPAH01; genus JAIPAH01. The sequence goes on from JAIPBX010000032.1 coordinate 7,846, forward strand.
ACGTGTAATCTCCAAACCGGAGAGTCCAGGCAACATCCAGTCGATAAGAAAAATATCGTAGCTCTCCATATTTTCTAAAGCCAGGCTTAGTCCGCTTTTCCCATCATAGGCCACATCAACGGCATAGGTTTCTTCTTCAAGCCCTTCTTTCAGAAAAGTGGCTATTCCGGGCTCATCTTCGATTACTAAAATCCGCATCGTTTATTTTTTTGCTAAAATATAACCCTTAGCTTAATCTTAAATTCAGAGAATCTTAAAATTAACTTAATTCTCAGCATAAATTTTAGGTCTCGTAGAGCTAGAGCTAATTTCTATGTCTATTTTCAAGGTACGCGCAAATGCGAAGAGATGATGTATACCCAATCTTCTAAAACTCAAACGTATCCGGGTCGGGACCATACCGTTTATCCCGGTCCAGGTTGTCGAGCCTTCTCATGTCTCCTTCCTCAATGATAAAATCAAAAACATCGGCATTTTCCATAATGCGTTCATTTCGCGAAGATTTGGGGATCATGACGATGCCTTTCTGGAGTCCCCAGCGTATAGCCACCTGGGTGGGCGTTTTGCTGTATTTGTTCGCTACTTCTTTCACTACCGGCACGTCTACAATATTGCCCTGCATCAGTGGGCTCCATGCTTCATACTGGATATCATTAGCGCCACAAAAATCCACCAAATCCTGCTGAACCAGGTAAGGATGAAACTCCATCTGGTCAACCATCGGCTTGATACGGACGAAATCGAGCAGGTTTTCGAGATGGTGTTGCTTGAAATTACTTACCCCAATGGCTCTTACTTTTCCTTCGTCATACATATCTTCCATGGCTTTCCATGAATCAGTGTACATACCTTCTACGGGCCAGTGGATGAGGTAGAGATCGAGGTAGTCGGTCTGCAGCCGCTTCAGCGATTCGTCCAGCGCTTTCTTAGTGTTGTCGTAGCCCTGATCGGTATTCCAGAGCTTGGAGGTGAGAAAAACCTCGCTGCGCCGAAGTGAACTGTTGCGGATGGCATTGCCCACGCCGGTTTCATTGCGGTAAATAGCGGCTGTGTCAATATGGCGGTAACCGGCGTCAAGGGCCCACGTTACCGCATCTTCCACTTCTTTGCCATCTTTCATTCTGAAGACACCAAGACCCAGGTAGGGTATTTCCACACCGTTGTATAGCTTTGTAGTTCCTTTGAGGTTTGTAATTCGCATAATAAAATTTGTTTAATTGGTCTTTTCTTATTTTTAACAAAAAAATGACAGTTTTGGTTTTTAAATCCAATCATTAAAAGCAACATTACCAATACAATGACATACTATTAACCAAAAGTAATACCCAACGGGGACAAGCTAAAACCCATAACACAAAAAAATCTCAAGCACCAAATTTCAAAAAAATCCCAATTTTCAATACCCAAACATTTGCTCTTTTCTTCATTTGAAAATTGGGTAATAGAATCGCCGCTTAGCGGAATGAGGCGGATATTAAATTAAAGCTCTTAATTTATCACAGAGACAAGTGAGACCTTTAACTACATTCCTCTAAGTCTAAACCGAGGTTTGGGGTAACTAATGCTTGTAGCCTTGCCCTGCCCCTCAACCCATAATCCCTTCCCGAAGAAGTTAAAAACAAAATATTTTTTGCTTCGAATTTGAAATTTTGATATTGAATATTAATTGATTTTTGTGATTTTGCCAAAATTGGCAGGAAAATAGCTTAAAAGATATAATTTCTACTCAGCGAAAAGCTCGTCTTCAGGGCGGTCTTTTTTTCGGTTAATTCTCTCCGCCAGCTTTGAAGGTTTGAATTTTTATCCTTAGTTTCGCAACTTGTTAAAGTTTTATGGTTAAGAAAATGAAGAAGGTACTTAAAACATTCTCGATAGTCATCATCGTCCTATTTATCCTGTCTATATTTGGTTGGATGGTTTCCAATATTTCAAAAGGGGAGAAAAAATACGGATTTTTGACAGAGCCGATAAAATACATTTACACCTTCCCCGATCTTTTTTCACAATCAGTGGAAGAGGTAAAAACCTTACCGAAAACATTTGTCAAAACACCCGGAAATTTTCAATCTGTCAATAAACTGGAGGCTGACTTTACCGTATTATCGACCTATTCCGACACCAGTGGCAATCGCTCTATTGTGCTGCAAAATCTGAAAAACGACTCGATTTTGTATAAATGGAAGGTCAATAATCCGCATAAGGCTACCCAGCGAATAAAAAACCCCATATTATTACCTGAAAAAAATCTGATATATTCCTATAGAGGAAAGTCTTTAAAAAGAATTGACTCGCTTGGAAATGTAGTGTGGACACAGGACAGTATATGGGCTCACCACTCCCTGACCCGTGACAGCAATGGGGATATCTGGGCATGTGCGGCACACCCGGTATACTATTCAACTGCTTATTACAAATTTCATGGAAAAAGTGTTTTTATTAAAGACAACTATATTACCAAAGTGGATCCCAAAACCGGGAAAACACTATTTCATAAGTCAGTAGCTGAGTTAATGGCCGAGAACAACCTCACAAATTATCTTATCAAATCAATGCAAATCAAGGACCCTATACATATTAATGATATTCAGCCGGCTTTAAAGACCACCAAATATTACAAAAAGGGCGATGTATTCATAAGTGCCAGACAACCCTCCATTGTAATGCATTACCGTCCATCTACCAATAAAGTGGTAGAGGTTATTGAAGGGCCCTTCGTAAGCCAACACGATGTGGATTTCTTAAACGACAGTACACTGGCCATCTTCAATAACAATGCCAACACATTGAGTAGAAAACAAGGCAAGGGACCACCAAAAGACTCAAGCAGGCTTGTTTTTATGGGCGACCTATACTCCAATATTGTACGTTATCATTTGCCGAACGACAGTGTTTCATTTATCGGAGATTCCATATTCAGGACCAACAATATATTTACCTATACCGAAGGACTTATGGAATTTGTCGGTCCTTCCACCTATTTTGTGGAAGAACAAAACTCCGGCCTGATTTGGATTATTAAAGACGATGAGGTTATATATAAAAACGTGCTGGAGTCCCAGCATGAGGGTTATCATCATTTGCCAAACTGGATAAGAGTAATTGATTATGATAAGTAGTGTATTATATATCGGACCCGGACTTGGTATAGGGACCATTGTTCTGATTTTTATCATCGGGGGAATAGTAGTCTTTGCATTTGGTTATATGTTCTGGTTAAAGTTCAAGAAGTTTTTCAAAAAGAAAGATAAGAAAAGAGAAGAAGGATAAGATGAGTTCTGTCTAAAGAGCTTTATGAGCCCTATTACAAATCAAGAGCCACTTTTTTGCTGACGATGTCTTTAACATCTTACCATAATGGAAGTCCGGCCGGCAATGGCGTTACTGAATATGATAAAAGATAAAATACATCATTGCCAGGTTGAACCCGGCATGGCTGAGGATAGCGCCCGTTATCGAACCGCTTTTCTTTTTGCACATGTAAAAAGCGCGGCTGGTCAGGTACATGAATCCCACCCACAGGAGGGCCGGGAGCAACAAAAACCGCCACGAGCCACTGTCAAAAACGATCCCGAAATGCGCCAGGTGGGTGAGGGCAAATGCCAGGCTGTCGATATGCGAGGCGTTGTTGTCGCCCACACTCACCTGGAAGCTGGCGTGAACCACGCCCCGGTAGAACAACTCCTCTCCTACCGGACTGAAGGTCATACTGATGACCGCAGCGATTATGAAATAGACCAAAAGCTGCGACTCACTCATCCCCGCGGCATCCGACCAGGCCCGGCCGATGTACACAAACCAGTTGCTGACAGTTTCCCCGAACAGCCACATTCCGGCCAGGAAAACCAAGGTGCTGATGCCGGCCCCGATGAGGAAAGAATACACCAGCCACAGCCAATTTTGCACGCGCCTTATCCCTGCAAACCTTCGTCCCTGTTTAGACAGGAATAGTAGCGGCAAAAACCACATCAGTAAAAATAGGATGGAAAGGTAAGCGTAATTGCCGGTCACATTGGCCCGCATCACGATGATAAACCGCGGTATCCCCAGCAGAATGACCAGCACGAGTCCGAACACCCAATTGAAGCGGAGATTGGAACGCCAGAGCTTGTTGAAGTATGGATACTCTGTAGTGTTGGTTGGCTTTGTCATGGTATCAAATTTTCAACTAAAAGTAAGGAATTCTGAGATAATCAGAAATATAATGCCAAACCCGGTGTATTCCAATTCCTATAATATTTCGCATGGAATTGATGGATAAGTCGTTGCGTCTATCAGGCCATTGGCTTTAAAAAGTTTCCACTCCTGCCAGTAGGCCGAATCAATCTCGTGATTGATCAGTATCAAGCGTTGACAAGATAAATCCAGGTTAAAAAAGTCAGTTCCATATGGCTTGTTGGTTATGGGTATTCATTCATTTAGCAGGTGCCGGTGCAAATGGCACATCGCATGGAATAAATTTACATTTTATTCGGCAATTTTTAAAAACTTGATTCTATTCCACCGCCACACCAATCATGTTCCGGAATGTGGGTTCGGCTAATATTCTGATACCGTATTCTCTCGCTTTGCGCGCTTTCCCTGACAGGGAATTTGGATCGGCGGTAACCAGGTAATCCAGTTTTTTGCTATGCATAAGTTGATGTTTTGGTTTATTAGGCTCTCCGAAGAGTCAGGCTGTTTATTATTGCTTCAGTATTTCAATCAATTCTCTGTTAATATATAAGGTTTCTCTTCCAGCTTTTTGAGATTCAACAACCCCAATATCTTCAAGTTCTTTTAAATCTTGAGATGCTGCTTTTCTCTTCACACCTAATTTATTTACTACAAATTCAATTTTCGAATAAGGTTGCTCAAATAATAATTCAACAAGTTCTTTTCGATAAATTTTTGGAGATTTTTCGTGAACCTTAATTATTGTTGTATCAAGTTGGTTTTTGATGTGTAATCCGTGTAATCGTATCTTTTGAAGTGCTTTCAACAGCATGTAATATAAACATTATCCATTCATCCCATTCTCCTGTCCTGTTAGTTTGATTGAGAAGTCTGTAATAATCCGGTTTATTATCAATGTTCGGCATCTGAATTTATTAATTCAAAAGAGTCCATAAATCTAGTAATTGATTTATTGAAATCCTTTTTTGTTTCCGTTATAGTTTGCAGCATATACAATTTGTTTTTAACCAAATAAAGTCTCATGCGAATAACTGCCATACCATCCTTGAAGTCGATCTTTATTTCTCTTCCAGGGTATTGACCTATTTTAATTGCTTTTTCAGATAATAGTTTGCCATGTACATTTCTTACAGCGCCATCAATTGAATTTCTGAAAAAACACTAAGATTTTCTGTCTTCTCTGAATTTATCAGTGAATCGGGATATTCTGTATAACTTACCGAGTAGGTTAAATTATCATCTTTATCATCCTTTGATGCATCGTACGTAAAAATATTCGTCTCCAATTCCCCAATTTCAGAGTTTACCACCTGAGAATTCTCTGTTGGTTCTTTTGGGAATTCAATTTTGAATCCATATTGTTCTGCTTCTAATAAAAACCATGTTTCAGGTTTTGCAAAGCTCATTATTGACAATAACATTAATGATGTGAAAAATAGTTTTGTAGTCTTATTTTTCATAATCTTCTTATTTATTGGTTCTAACGGTTTGAATATGGTGCGTTTGGCATTTCAACGCTCCAATCTTTCAATTTTCTAATCTGTTTCTAATTACTATCATCTTCATTCTTAGCGCTATCAGCCAAATGCACTATATTTTTTATAGGCTTTTTTCCTTTAATCTATACACTATTCCAACATTAAGTAATCCCATAAACTCCCATTCCATACTATTATATTTCAAAAGTTTAGGTTCGTCTCCAAATATTAAATGTATTCCCGCTCCAATTCTTTGCTGCAGATACAGTCTATCTGTAATATCAACTTTAAATCCTACGCCAATGCTGTTTTCAACCCAAGTGAAAGGTCCAAAGTATTCTATATAATTTTTGTATAAAATTCCGTCTTCAGGTCTTGTTGTATTTAAATATGTAGTATCATAGTCATAAGGTATATACATACTGGATCTGGTTGTAGAATATTTTATTTGTGAATCATAAAAAACAAAAGGTTTAATATTTTTTAAATTATAAAAAATGTCGTGTTGATAAGATAAATTAAAATTAAGATAATGTGCTGGTTTTGTCGCATATAATCTTTTGTAATAGATGTTCGACTGGTCATCAGGTTGCCTAATACTATTAATATTATAACCTATTCCAATGGATATTGTATAGTGTGAAATGTCTTTTGAATATGTGGCAGTGATATTTCTACCGGCACCTGTTGAGTTGTAATTTATACCTATATTTTGTGAATATGATGTTAAATTGCAAATAAGAAATATTAAAATAGGAATGAACTTATTAAGCATTAGGTTATGCTGAAAAAAACTGGAAATATTATTTTTAGCCCAATCAAATAGATATATATCTTTTTTTTGCATTTTCATTAATTCTATCATTTGTTATACTTAAAAATCTCATCATTTTCTTTCAGTGAATTGAGCTAACGGAAAGCGGTATGTTTTTGTTGCCGATTTCGCAGCACGTCACTGTCAAACCGTGATGAAGTTTGAAGCGAGCCACAACCTTTCAAATTAGCACTAACTCGGCAATAAAATATACCGCATGTTAGCGTGTCGTTAATTATTTTCGTCAATTTTTTGCTTAATATCTTGTCCAACTAATTTAATTATTACAAATATCAAAAGTGGAATTGTTTCATAAACAAAAAACTCAACTGAACCATAATCATGGTCTCTGTCAAAACCATCAAATGGCCAAAATCCATCAGAATTTTCACCATTAATAAACAGCAGAATATGTATAAAAGACCAGATTAAGAAGAAAACAACAAACCATTTGTTTTCATTAACGAATTTCATAAATTTAGTTCCCATTTCTTTTATTTTAAATTATTAATCCATGTTTTCATTTTGATTATAGCTTCCAAGTCTGTTAGATAATCCACATCACCATTCATTGGGTCAAACCTAACAGGAAATCTTTTTTGTACTTTAAACTTTTCTTTTAACCTTGAAATAACTTCTTCAATTGGTTTTGTTGTCAAAGGAATAATTGTACCGAAAACTCTTTCGCTTGCATTTGTTTTAAGTGGGAAAATAGGACAAATAGCTTCCAACCCTTTTTCGATAATAAAAGGAACTCCATAAACTTTTTTTGGTAAAGGTGCTTTAAACCAGAAGTCTAAGGGATATATTATTTCAAGTGGATTTCTTAATTGTTGTCTAATTCTTTCATATGATTTATCAAGAATTAATGAGTATCCATATTTCTCAAAAGTTAACAAATATCCAGTTTTCAATAAAGCTATTTGTAGGTTTAGAGGATTTACTTGCTTTTTGTCAATTTGTAAATTAATTAAAGTGTCCTTCTTTGCCGTTTTAATATAGTCTTGAAGTTTTACCGGATGATTGTTTTTATCCATATGGTATGCAGTCAACGTCCCATTTTCATCTATTGAAATCTTGCCTTGAATAGCATTACCATTAATTTCAAATTTCGCTGAAAATTCAATATTAGGCAAAAACTTATGGAAATCAAGCTCTTGCATTCGTTCTGTTAAATGTTTGTCTATTTCGTGACCGCAAGTGTTATTACATTTTTTACAAGTCAAAATATTCGCTTTGCCACCAAGAGATTTTGGTGGTGCATCTTCAAGAGTGAGAGGGTTTTCTATTGATTGGTCTAATGCTGTTACTGGAAAATGGTCTAAACAGATAGGACAGATATAAGTACTTGCATATTTAAGTTCAATATCAATTATTTTTTCTTTTTTCAGAAATAGTAAGTTTTCAGCATATCTGTCAAATATAAGTTTTCGTTTTTTTTCACTGTCTGTCATCTGTGTCGTTTTTTTTAATGCACGCTAACTCATTTCTCCATTCACAAAACATGAACATACCTGTCCAGATAGCGAGGTATTGTTCACAAATGTTGTACTATATATTTTGCTTTTCGATTTCTGATTTATCCCATCCAGGGGCTTAAACCCTTGCTCGCGGTTTATCGTCATCGTATCTGCCCCTGATTTAATGCATTCGCTGTCCTTCCCGGCACGGCGGCAACTATTATTTATTACAAAGTCAATGAAACCATAATGTGCGGTGGAAACCGGTTGCCCCAAATGACGGCTATGGGTATTGTTGGTGTTTCGCATAGGCAGAAAATGAATATATTTTACTTTCGCAATATAAAAAAAGTGTCAGAAAATCCATTTTTGTATGAAGAAAATTTTTGAAATTCCTTACGAAATATTCTTACTTCTCTCCCCCCCTTTACAGGTACTCAGATACTACCTACATCTTCACTTAAAAAGAAATAAAGGGAGCAGCCAGATATTGAAAACGCGGATGTACTTCGGTTAGGGTTTCTCTACCCCAACCGGCGCCATCCGCGTTTGTATTCATTGACCCATTTATAAATAGGTCAGCATGCGTATTTCTGCTTTGCAGTTCCAGCTGACTTCTTCCTCCGGCTTACGCCTGACCGGCCTTCTCGTTGCACTGTTCGTTGCTGAAAAAAGGAAGCTTTTTTCGCCACGCCATCACAAACAACCCTATCGAAAACAGTCCGATGTTGAAAATCCCCACTGAAAAGATGCCAATAGAAAATATTCCAATAGAAAACACGCCAATCGAAAAAATGCCTGCTGAAAAGATACCCGCAGAAAAGTTTGCGGCGGCGAAATAATCTTTGGCAAACAGGCCGGCGCTCAGCATGCCGCCCTGGCTGAATTCGATTCCAAATCCGATTAATAACAGAACAATCGCTGTAATAACAATCCAATACTTTTTCATAACTTATAAATTTTTGAGTTAAACATTTCGGAAGCAAAACTACCGGCCCGGCCGGCAGCAAGCAAATAATAGTGAGGAACGTCAAGCTTTTATGATGAGATGCAACCGGCTGTGACGAATGTCAAATGTGAGGGATGAACGACAAAGAATTTAATGCGCTATGCTTTCCCTGATGTGCGGCACGTATTTTCTGGAGACCGGAACGGTTTCGTCCGTCTTATGGAGGTGGAGCGTGAATCCCTGGGCATTACCGCGCGCTTCGGCAATTTTGCCGATGTTTACCAGGTACATGCGATGGCAAGGTATGATGCTGCCAGCTTCATGGAGTTGCTCTTTAATACCTGCGAGCGTACTGCGAATCATCTGCTTTTGCACGCGGCCTTCCTGTTCAAAACAAAGATGGACATAATTGCCTTCGCTCCGGACATAAAAGATTTGATTGGCAGAAAGGCTTAGCTTTTCGTTTTTGTTATTTCCTTTCAGTTCAACTAACCGATAATCCGGGGCATGAGGGGGTTTTACATGAATATCGCGGTTGAGGCTTTGAGCCATAGCCAGATTTTTTTTCAGATGGCGGTTGACATCCGTAAGGGTCAACACCGAAACCGGAATAATACCGATGACAAGGGTGAAAAACTGGAACAGCAGGAAGGACTTCCAACTCCATATGTAAAAATCCGTAAAGGTGAAGGTATAAATGTAGTTCCCTGTCCCAATGGTCAGAATAATGATTGTAAACCAGATGATATGCTTTTTAACCGTCCAGCGCTTTTCTTTAAAAAGCCTGCTAAAAACCAGTGGGATAATTTTTATAAACATCAGCAACACCAGAAAAGTAACTCCTCCATAACCTACCAGGAATAAATTTTTACCGGGCATGGATGCATTATGCAATCCGAATGGCTGAAAAACAAACAAAAACACCGAAATAAAAAGGCTGACCCCGAGAATCATCATCCAATCGTAATCCTTATCCCTATCGAGAGGAAAAGGTTGGTTAAGCAGGCTGCCGAGCCGGTTCTCCTTCTTGTAGCCTACGTTGCCCTTAAATTGTTTCATTACCCATTGTTTCCGATTTTCATCTAAAATAGAAAATTTATTGTTTTGTTTACATAAATGATACATTTTATACTCTTGTCAACTGCATAATTCTCCTCATTCGTATGCCATCACTCGGGCCTGACTTCCTTTCCACACCGGCTGCAGGTATAACGGTAAAACTGGATTATTGCTCCACAATCAGGACAGGAATACCTTTCCCTCTGATAAGCCAGGTAATCTTCCAGCCCCAATGATTTCAGCTTCGGGAATTGTTCGGGGATTTCATGGCGATAGGCGAAGCGCGGATCGCCGCGATGGCTATCGACAAGTTTTTTGCGATGGGTTGAGCAGGGAAATGCTTCACAATCCACACAAAACGACAACTTCATTTGATACAGGCAGCAATCCCTTATCCGGCAATTCCATTTACTGGTACGTTTTTGTTGGCGTTCTTCCGAAGAGCATCCAAGGCAGGTTTTCTTAAAAGAAGGGCAGGCAGCGCAAAAAACGCCGCAGGGGGCCAGGGAGTGATGGGGATATTCTTGATTATGCTGTCTATTCTGTGTCATATTTTATTTGATAAGTTAAACTTAGCCTAACTCTTTCCACCCTTTTGCATAGTAATGGATTACCCTGAGGATGTTTTTGGGTTTTTCCATATCGCAAATCAGGTCTTTTCTGTTATATGCATGGATAAGGAACGTATGGGATGTGGTTTTTTGTTTGGCTTCCAACTGGTCCAGACCCACCGATCCGCGATGTGTAATCAACGAAATAAATCTCAGGAATGCCTTCTTGTTTTGTTCTGCAAAGGGTGTTTGTTTAACCAATGAAACGGTTTCTTCCATTAATTCCATGTAGGTATGCCTCAATTTATTGATTTGGGTTTCAGTAGTCACCAACGTTTTAATCGATTGCTTATAGTCTTTATACACATCAAACAGGTCATTCTCCAACTGCAGCAAACTACCCAGCTTATAGGTCATTGCTTTTTCAAGGCTACCCATGTATTCATCCAAAGCACTGCGGTAAAAAAGCAGGGAATATCCTCCTTTTTTGAAGGTGATGTCTTTGATTTTCTCGCTTGGTATATCCGGAAGGCTTTGCTGCCAGCTTAACATCTGGATGGCGAACACCTCATCAACGTACTGCATGAATACATCACTGTGGATGATATTATCCAGGGCTGTGTTAAAAAATCTGACAAACAATTTTTCATTATCATCCTGAGCATCCCGCTCATCGTGCCTGTCAACGAGTTCTTTTATATGCCGTTCGGGAGTCTGTTTTTTATCAAAAAAATCATCAAACAATCCCGTCAGTCCCCCCAGGTAGGTTAATGCTGTTCGCTCTTTCTCCGTCAATCTCCTTCCGTGGAGCAGACAAAATCCTTCGCCCAATATCGCCGGCACAGCCAGGCCGTAATACTTTGTGATTTTTCTGAAATCCTTATCATCCAGGCTTGAATCCATATCCCTTTTTATCTGCTCAATATCGGGGATGATGGTTCGTTGCATGAATTGCTTTTGAAGTTTCAAGCCTTTATTTATCGACAAATAAATGCCCGGTAAAGCAATGATATTACTGAAGTAGATTGTCATTGAAGTCATGATACGCTTCGCGATTCCGCCGGAAAAACGAGATACTTTATCCGGGTTCAATTTATTTTCATTTGTTCAAAATAAAAGATATTAGCCTATATCTATGAGCTGGTTTTCCTGCCATGCTTTTTTGACTTTAATTCAGCTAATATTTTCCAATTATGCTCTACGTCTTTCTTCGTGAATCTTAGTGTCTTCGTGCCTTGGTGGCCTTCTTGAAGGACTGCCAAGAAGAAACCAAGACTCAAAGAAGCAAAAAGTTATAACTTATCTGATGAAAAATCATTGCAAATCAAAGTTTCAAAATCCTAACTTTTAAGTGCGAAACTTTAGTTAAAGAGTACGCTGGACAAAACCAACTAATGCCTCTGTAAGTATACATACCCCTTATGGATATTCCAGCTCACCCCATAGCGTATATTCATGAGCCTCGTATTCCCGGTAATAAACCTTAAAAAAAAGCTGTTTTCCGAAATCGGTGAAATAATAGTCAAAGCGGTAATCGCATATACAATTGGCAACGCGTCCGCACGTATCCGCTACATAGATATTGGCTGTATCCTGTCTTACCGTCACGGAATCTTCAAGACAAGCCCCGCAATTTTTCCGCATGAGGACATGGAGGAGCAGCGAGTCGTTACTCATCTCGTAATACATCGTGTCGGAATTCATAGTGTTTTTTTGGTAGCCTGCTCCATTAAAACATCCAAGATGATCGATTCTTGCAAGATTTGCAGGGGTTTCCTCCGGCTCGGGGGTTGGATCCGGATTAGGTTTGTCTTCGTTTTGATTTTGCTCTTCACAACTCATTAACATAAACAGAAAGAGCATTACGCCAAGAGAGAAAATTTTAGGGTTCATGGTTTTATTTTTTTTGGATAACATTTGTTTTAAAACTTAAAATTAATAGTTAAATATTCAACTATTAAGTTTTCCCTTTCAAATTTCTCCGCGTCCATGCAAAAATCCGGTTACCTTTTGACGATCTATACTCAAAAAAATCCCGCCAACTAATGCCGGCGGGATTATACATGATTTCCAATGCTAATATTTACTTCCACTTGATATTGCATCCCATGCTTGGTACTTGCTCATCTTCCGGGATGGTTTCCCCCTGCAGCAACTTATCCAGGGCATTTCGCATATCCTTACCGTCAAGCGGCTTGTTGTTGCCGGGGGAGGACTCATCGAGCCGTCCGCGGTAAACCAGCTTCATATCGCCGTCGAAAAGGTAGAAGTCGGGCGTACAGGCTGCCTGATAGGCTTTGGCTACCTCCTGGGTCTCATCATAAAGATACGGGAAGGGATAGCCTAAGTCCCGGGCCACTTTCTTCATCTTGTCGGGCGAATCCTCCGGGTGGCTTTTCACATCATTGGAGTTAATAGCAATGAATGATATGCCTCTCTCCTTGTAGTCGTTGGCTAAACGCACCAGCTCGGGATTTACATGCTTAACATACGGGCAATGATTGCAAATGAACATTATCAACGTACCCTTATCTGAACGCAATTCACTGAGCGTTTTATTCTTGCCGGATACCGTATCATAAAGATTAAATTCGGGCGCCTTCGTCCCAATGGGTAACATATTGGATTTTGTAACTGCCATAGTTATTGATTTTTTAATTTCAGATTATAAACATCCTTATATCATCAAATGTTTGCCGATATACGTTTTTTCAAAAGTCACAAAATCATCTGCCTAAGCTTTTTGGAGCCATTTATTATTCTTTATCAGAAAAAGAGCGTCCTCAAGAAAATGTACCAGTCCAGTAAGGATTAGAGAATTTTACTATTGCTGGAATCGGATTAATATCATCCATCTCCTACTCCTCCATACTTACAATAATCTTACCTTTAGCCCGTCCTTCGGTAAGTCGCTGGAGGGCTTCATGGCCTTTATCAAAAGGAAACACACTATCGACCACAGGATTTACATATCCTTCTTCAACCAGCCGGGTTATTTCCGTCAACTGCCGGCCGTTGGGTGTCATAAGTTTGTAGCGGTACATAATATCCCTGCTACGGGCTTCACGGGTAATCTTCCGGGCTTTGAAAGATAAGATCCATCGAATAATCGGGTTAAGGCCCAGTTCTTTGGCTGTCTGGTTATCAATCTCCCCTGCGATAGTTACAAGCTTACCCCCATCTTTCAGGATTTTAAAAGCCTCCATAGTATGTTCCCCTCCCAGAGTATCAAAGACCACATCATAATCTTTTAAAAGGATAGTGTATTCATCACGCGTATAATCTATAACCTGGTTAGGACCAAGTGACTTAACCCAATCAACGTTAACACTGCTGGTAGTGGTGGCCACGTAAGCTCCTGCCTGGCGGGCCAATTGGATAGCAAGAGACCCTACACCTCCGGACCCGGCAGAAATAAATACATAGTCGCCCGATTGAAGCTGTGCTATGTCAAACAGTGCCTGGTATGCTGTCAGTCCGGCAAGGGGTATGCCGGCGGCTTGCCGGTGATTTATATTTGAAGGTTTTCGGGATACATCATCAACTTTAGCGGTAACATATTCTGCCATCGCCCCCATGTGGGCAATACGACTGTATACCTCATCACCTTTCTGAAAGGCGTTGGTTTCTTTCCCCATTTCAACAACTTCCCCACTCACATCATACCCTATAGGTGAAGGCATCTTTAGCTTCATTACCATCTTCAAATCGCCACGTAGGATTTTATAATCAATGGGATTAAAAGAAGCTGCTTTTGTTTTTATAAGCACCTCATCATCTTTAGGTATCGGAATATCAATCTCTTGTTGGGACAAACTCTCGGAGGGAGTCCCATATTTTGTAATCATCCAGCTTTTCATCGTATTATTTCAATTTTGTTAAACCTTAAAAACCATGTACAGCAAATAAAAACTCAATATTGTTTACTCTATTCTAAAGAATCGCATTTTAATAAGAATTCATGACTAAACAACTCCTTCAATCAGGATGGCCAGGGCATCGGCTGCAATGATGGTAGCACAGGCCAACCCCCGCTCTACCCGAATGGTACCCATCACAGCCATAAAATATACGGCAAGGGGTATGACCATCATATAGCGAAAAAGATGCGCACTATTCCACTCTTGATAAAACGCCACTTCAGCCAGTATCACAAAAAGACTAATTAAGGCCAATGCCAGGCGGTTTGGTGCCGGGATACCTTTTTGGCCAATAGCCAGCAAAAAAGTGAGTAAAGAAAAGGCTACAAAAAAGCTTATATTAATTGTTTGAATACCAAGAATAAAAATATAAGCTCCGGCAGCAAGTCCAAAGGTTGTAATAGTAAACACGATATCCCTCTTGCTCAGGGCCATACCCAAACCCACCAAGGCCATTATCCCCAAAATGATTTCTTTAATCATGCTGAATTATATATTAGTAATCTATTGATTACCCAAATATAGGCATAATGTTTCGGAGGCTCAATCAAAAAGTTATTTTCCTGAGGGTATTTTTAATAATTGTACTTTACAAAAGCCCACAAGTACTGTTTGGGGCTGATTAAGACTATCGCGACCTATCAAGTGTAAACTTCCAGCTAGCGAGCTTTTCATCTCCGTTAAAAGAAAAGCCTTTTACCTCATAGTGATTTTCATCAACTTTCTCCAGCGTTTCCGTCCCTGCATAAAGCCGGCTTTCAGACTGATACATTGACATTATCGTACTACCCACAATCATAAAGCGACCCAGTAATTGTCCGAGATCAGGATCATCCGATTCCCAGAAGGTAAACTCCCCTTCACCTGTAGCCGGCTCAATTTTGTAGGTGCTTTGAATAATGGTCCCAGACATATCCTGCAGCTCCATCCTGCTATCCAACAGCCATTGATTCTCATGGTGACTGATGCGTTGTTCTCCTTTCAATTCCATTTCATTATTACTGGAATCGTAATACATACCGGAAACATTCCATTTCCCCTCTTCAAGCAAATATGTATGCCTGATTTTCTTTACCGTTTGGCTATTCATATGATTGAATATTTTGCTTTAATTCCCCGATTTCGAATGCAAAAATAAACATCAGAATAACCCTGCAATAATCTGGCTATTTTCTTTTGATTAAGGGAGCATCATACCAGTAAGAAAATTTATAAATATCTGAATTCCAAATAAAATTCCCTCCTATCAATAATTGATTCGGAAGAGGTTTAGAACAATGTTTTCAATTTAAATCAAGTATCCAACTGGTATTAAGGCATACCACCAGTACCCTACTCCTGGTAATCTGTAAGCTCTATATGATAAACTTCGCCTTCACTATCTTCCCAGTGGCTCATGAGGGGTAATGACATTTCAAGATTTGCGCAAATTTCCCACATAACGTTTTCCCCTGAATCGTTTTGAAAATCATACTCAACAACATACCCTTCAATTCCGGCATATGTATCGGTTCCTGTGACTTCAAAACTTATCGACCCTTCATCGAAAGTGTATGACCATGAAGAGCCTTCTTCAATAACTTCATCGGCAAAAGCACTTTCCCAATAGGGTTGGTAAATTATTGCCACAGGAGTGTTACTCACAGCATCTCTGAAATTATCGCTTATGGCATCATAACTATTGGATACAAAGTTGTAATTTTCCCCATCGATGGTAACATCAACCTCAACAGCGGGATCCTGAATTTGTATTTCCACAGTGCCGGAACTTTGTTCCTCTCCATTTTCCTGAGTGTAGAAATCATAAGCAAAGAAAACATTCGGATCGAACTTGTAGGGTTCCCAGGTCTTCTCCGTACCATTACCGTTATCATTTGGAGAGTCATTGGAATCATCCTCTTCGCAAGAGGTCAATGCAGCGAAGCCAAAAACTGTCACTACTATAAAAAAACTTAAATACTTAAAACTTCTTAAACGCATAATTCATAGATTTTGAGTTGATAATTAGATTAACGATTTATAAAAATACTCTGAAATACATTTAAATATAATTACGAATATACGTATAGAATTAGACTTAAGCAAATTATATACAGATAACTAAAATCCAATGTTTAAAAGAGCAACGCCCGAATAAAGATCAAAAACTGTTAGTCATCCCTACCGCCCTCACCGGCGATCCATCCGCATTTTCAAATTTCAAGGGCAGGCTGGAGAATGTAAATACTTCATCGCCCAATGCCTCCAGATTGGTCAGGTTTTCAACAATTAAAACCTCGTTTCCCAGGACAATCTTGTGAATGGGAACATCTACACTATCCACCGGATCAATGGAAATGGTATCCAGGCCGATGCCTTTCAGGTTGAATCTCATAAGCCACTTTGCAGCCTCCTGGCTTAGCACTGGAAAATCCTTTTTATAGGCATCCGTTTTCCATTTATTGGCCCATCCTGTATGGAGGATGATGAAGTCACATTCTTCGAGTTTTGATTGGTAGGGATTCAAATCTTCGGTGTGGATTAAAGATCCCGAGCCTCTCACATCAGCTACGAAAGCCTTTCCGACAAAGCTGGTGGGGTTGAGCTGATCAAGAGCTTTTGCTCCTGCTATCATATGGTAAGGCGCATCGATGTGTGTGGAATTATGGGTGTACATCGAAAAATGCATTTGCGAATAACCGTCTTTTTCAACTGCAGCTACCTGCTTTATCTGCGGTCTTTCCGCTTCATTAAATACGGTTATGTCGTTATTTATGGTATGGGATAAATCAATTACTTTCATATTCCTGAATTTTTGGTTTGCAAATTAACACGGAATAATCAGGAGATGCAAGAGGGGGGTGTTCGTTGTTTGTTGTTTGTTGTTCGTTGCTCTGGTTGGCCCCTGGTTGGCGCTCGTCTGTCTGAGACTATATCCCACAAGTTTATCCAGATATGCCCGCCTGACCGGCAAGGGCAAGCACGAATGATTAACAAATTAACTAATGTTTTTTTCATTTGTTACTGGTGAAAATAATTCGTCTAAAATTCGTGAATTCGTGGCAACTTTTAATGTGACCTGCGAGTTTATAGCTTTTACGAGTGCCTACTCGTCTTGTCGTTTAACGACCAAATCAAATGGTTGAGACCCAACCAAAATGCACAGTGCGCTGCAAGCGCAAAGAGTAATTCGTACTCGTTGAAAACGAGCACGAGCCAGTCCATTAACTAGCTTTTACTCAATTAGTAGCTATCATTCAAGCATACATCCATTCAAGCAATCATTCGCCAAGACCTTCAATCTTCCCCTCCCCGCAAAGGCCAGTCAAAAAGCTGGATGGTCAGCCTCACCAAACCCGCCAGCTAAATACAACCAATTACCACAAATTACAATGAATTACAATCAATGACTACTGAATGACTTTTTTCAACCCGATACCCGAATTAAAAATACCTTCCTGCCTATAGTCCAAGAAACTGAATCCCCACACCACAGAAGAGTATCAGAGCACCGGCCAGGACATGACCATATCTTTTCAAGGCAGGAAATCGGAGCTTTTGGAGTCCGAATTGGGGGACCAAAACCAGCAACAGCATCGTACCCACCGTAACAACTCCGAAAACCACCGCTACCAGAATCATTCCGGCAGTGCTGACTTTTGCAGCCGGGGTCATCAATACCGGAATCAATGGTTCGCACGGTCCGAAAATGAAAACCACAAACAACATCCATGGGATCAACTGTTTGTAGGTTTTCTTAACGGAATCCCCGCTGTCATTCTCCAACTTGTCCATGACTTTTTCCCGGTGATGATAGGTCACGGCTTTGCGAATGCCCCATACCAGGTAAGCCAGTCCGAAAGCGATAATCAGCCAGCCGGTAATAGAGCCCCGCAAGGCTTCTAAGGCTTCCAGCTGCGCCAGTTTAATGCTGAGGCCAATTCCGAAAAGACCGATAACCACTGAACTGCCCACATGGGCCAACCCGCAAATCCCGGTTATCCAGGCAGTTTTTTTGGTGCTCCACTGCCGGGCTCTTGCTATGGCAATAAAGGGGACGTAATGATCCGGGCCCAGCACGGTATGCAGGAAGCCCAGACCCATAGCTGTGGTCAATAAAACGATTATCTGCTGCTCCATAGTTTACAAGTATTTTTTGTACTCTTCCGGCAGGTCGAAGTACTTTTCATAACGGTCTTTATGAAATCCGTACTTCTCAACCTCCTGTTCACTTACCCGGTAAGTCACCTCTTCACCGGCAATGTCGGAGAAGTAAAAATCATAATGGGTACCATCTTCCTCCATATTCATCTTCACGAGGTTTTTCTTTTCCTTGTCATTGAGGGTGGCATGACAAACCGGGCAATAAAATTTGTATTCCTCGCCTTCCCTGATTTCAAAATCGGGATGCGTCTCTTTCGAGTAGTTGCCTACTTCCGGACTGAGAAAGATCAGTCCTCTTTCATTATGAGGGCTCTTGGCCGACAGCACGATGTTGTCGCCAACCCTTAAGTGCGCTCTACAGATTGGGCAATAATAGTTTTTCATGGCTTCATTATTTTTTGGTTCGACTTATATTTTTCTACAATTTCACAGACTATTCTGTCGGCGGTTGATTGGACCCGCGAGGTTAATCCCATGCCGAAAGACACCTCTTCCGGTTGAATACCCAAAACCCACTGATTCTCTGCTTCGAAAAATGAAGAAATCGTGCGTAAGGATAGATTGTGGGTGTTGGTTGTTGTGTTCTCAATCTTATCCATCGGAACCAGCTTGAAATAGCCTGGTTCCTCATCCATATCCACAGCATCTATCATCAGGATAGTGTCGGCTTTGTAGCGGTTGATTTTTCCAATGTAGTTTTCGATGCTGTTTTCGGCAATAACGATGTTTTCAATTCCTTGCTTCCTAAGCTCTTCGCTTATGTATATACCGGCACCGTCATCGCTTTTGATTCGGTTTCCCATACCGACAAAAAGCAATGCATTCCAGTCAAGTTGTCTTGTTTCATGCCATTCATTCATTAGGTAACAAGTTATTTACCAGCACCTTGCGCAAGCAGTTCGGACAAAGCACCTTAAATGTATCTTTTCGTCGTAATCCCTCTATCACTTCCGTTTTGGTTTCTTCGGGTTTAGCAAGCTTCAGCTCCTCATTCAGGGCATTCAGATCGATGATAGAAGAATAAGCTTTGGGACCTAACTTCTTGTGCAGATACTGAATGTGTTCTTTTGTAGTGATGATTGCTCCGCAATTCTCACAAAGCAGCAGCTCTTTCTCCTGCGTCTCGATCGTATATTCATCCTTTCGGTCGAAGGTGGACAAATCATAATCCGTATCGGAAAGAATCACCCCTTCGCCGGTAATGCAATAGTTCTGGCATTGTCCACAGAAAATACATTTCCCGTAATCCCTCACTATCCTTCTTATGCCTCTTTCTTTATCATCTTCCACAGTTATGGCATACGGCGGACAAACATTCGAGCAGGTCAGGCACCCGACGCATTTTTCGTCATTCACGGTCGGTTTGCCTCTGAAACCCTCAAACGGTGTATGCGGTTCTTTTGGAAACTTCGTTGTGTATGGAGCCGTAAACAATGAAGTCACCGCTTCTCTCACTTCTCTGAGCTTTGGATATTTCATTTTTCTGCCTCCTTATAATCGTCTTTCACACTTTTCTTTCCCAGCTTGATGCCTGCTATATGCGATCCTCTGACCAAAGCATGTGCCCCGACGGTGGCGGCAAAGAAAAGTAACGGTATGGCTATCAGCGCTTTTACTCCCACTTCCACAAAACCGTAATGCACCAGCACACCCAGTAAAATACTGCAAGTACCGAGCGTCACACATTTTGTGGCGGATTGCAGCCGGTTATACACATCAGGAAACCGAATCAATCCCAGGCAGCCCAGGAAGTTAAAAGCAATGCCAATCGTTATGATAATTGTACTAACCATATCATTCGTTTAATTTTTTACAACTCAGATATTTCGCCAATGTTAGTGTTCCTATAAAACTCAGAATTACCCACGCAATGCCGATATCCAGCAAAAACATGCGGTCGGTGGTTATGGCAAGGATTGCACAAATCCCCACCACCAGGATACCGAAAATATCGATCCCCACCATCCGGTCGGCTACCGTGGGGCCCCTGATAATCCGGTAAAGGCAAAAAGCGCATAAACCGATTTGTATGTATAACAATACTTCAAGCATCATTCAAAGATTTTTTTGATATATTTTTCAAACCGTCCCGAAACCTCACGGGCATATTCTTCAGGTTTGTCCGATTTCACATAAATCCAATGCACGAAAATATCATCGCCTATTATATCTACCGTAATGGTTCCCGGTGTCATGGTAATCGAATTGGCCAGCATCGTGCGGGCTAT
>JAIPBX010000129.1 GCA_021738485.1 Bacteroidales bacterium
ACAGGAAAAGCTACCCGGCCACAAAAAAAAATAGGTATGAGGGCGCACCATGAGATAAGCTGGCTGGTTAAGGCCAGCCAGCCTTTTTTATATTTTACTGAAAATCAGATAATTAAAATTTTAGCTTGACGGCTATGCCTTTTACCCCCTCCAGCTCCCCCTGAAAACAGGGGGAGAGCCGCCGTTGAACTGACGTTATCTTTACCATCATGCGAAAGAAAACGCAATTCTCTAAACTAGAGTCACACCCGGTAGCTATGCCTCTCGTTCTTCAAGTCTCCCTGTTTAAAAGGGGAGATTTAGAGGGGTATAATGCATTTCGCAAGAAGCAATCAGCATGTCAGATTTTGTGTAAAACTCCATAAAAATTTCTTTTTTTCGTCTTTATCCCATCGTGGTACGGCAGCCGGAGGCTGCAAGAATGAAGAAGGTCAAAGCGAAGACGCTTTGACCAACCTGGTTTTTTGCCATTGTGCTGGTAGTGGAACAAAGGAAAAAGTGGTTTTCTCTACCGCCCTTTTACCCCCTCCAACTCCCCCTGAAAACAGGGGGAGAGCCGTCGTTGAACTGACGTTATCTTTACCATCATGCGAAAGAAAACGCAATTCTCTAAACTATAGTCACACCCGGTAGCCGCCTCATCGTTCTTCAAGTCTCCCCTTTTAAAAGGGGAGATTTAGAGGGGTATAATGCATTTCGCAAGAGGCTATCAGCATGTCAGATTTTGTGTAAAACTCCATAAAAATTTCCCTTTTCCCCGCCTTTAATCGCATCTTAATTCCGCAGCCAGAGGCTGCAAGAATGAAGAAGGTCAAAGCGAAGACGCTTTGACCAACCTGCTTTTGCTGATTTGCGGTACGTTCGGCGAAGCGTCCTCGCTTCGCCCTATTCCTTCATTTCGCTATTTTCCAGCTCATAAATAAGCCTGGTAGTTTCATAAACGTGTTTCAATGCCTCCATAATACCGATAGCATCGCTGGCCACGGCGCGGTTGTTTTCGGGCAGGAAGGCATAATCGCCGGCCAGGCTTTCAATGTTTCCATCGTGACACAGGCCAATAACCTCGGCATCTTTATTAATTATAGCACTTCCCGAATTCCCCCCGACGATGTCGTTGGTTGTAGCAAAACCTATGGAAGTTTCCAGCTCCAGTCCTTCGGGAACTTCCTGCCAGCGCTCATGCAAACCCCACGGATAGGGTTCTTCGCCAAAGGAATGGTAACGATCCCACAGGCCGTAAAATGTCGTTTTGGCCGGTGCCAGTGTTCCGTTGTATTTGTATCCTTTCAATCGGCCATGACTTATCCGGAGGGTGGACGTAGCATCCGGTGCAATTTTGTCGCCATACACCTCATAAATCAACCTGCCCAGGTCCTGGTTAAGCATCTCCAGCTTGCTGCTCAGGCGTTTTCTTTCAGCATTTTTCTCCGCCATCATTTTCTTTGTTTTGACAAAATACTGAATAAGCGGGTCGTCAGAATTTTTGATAGCTTCAGGGCCTTTATCAATCAATTGATTTACGTACTTCTTATCCGCTACGTGGGTTTTCTCCAGCAAATAATCCGAGGCATTATCGCCTTGTTTATCATTGTACAGGCTTCCCAGGAATTTACATTTCTCTCCCATTTCTTTTCTCAAAAAACGCTCGTGGGCCTGAACCAACAACTTCTGCAATGCAGGGTCCTCTATCTCCCTGTATATCTTCTTTTTGGTTTTCTTAAGATTTGGTTGCTTATATGCTTTATCGCGCTCTTTTTGGGGTTTCTCCATCTGCGTTGCGTATTCCACCAGCCGTTCAGCGATACTATGATACTGAGACTGGTAGATACCGGCTATGTAAAAGGGCAAAACTTTCCTAGTATACTTTTCGGTGCTATCGATGGTTTTATCTATTTTCGTCCAGATGTGACCATATTCTTCATTGAGTGCTTCATTAGCTTTAACCTTTTCTTTCAGCGATTCCTCAAAATCCCACTTTTTCTTCATCAGGTATTCATTCTTCAGTCCCATGAGCATTCCGGCATAAGCTTTCCGGCCGTTGGCCACCGACAATAACTTGCTTAGCAATTCTGCCCTGCGGCCCGGGTTATCCTGGAAATATTCAAAGTAAGCCTTGTAGACTTCATTAAATTGATTCAGAATGGTTGGGTGACGCATATCACGGAAAAATCTAAGCTGACGCATGGAAAGCAGCCTGTCGGTATTTCCCGGCCGGCCTACCACAAAAGAGACATCCTTAGCTTCGGCTTCCTTCTCCGCAAAAGTAAAGTGGTTATCTACCTTTACAGGATCGCCATTCTCATTGTACGCACGCACAAAGGCAAAATCCAGTTCATAGCGCGGATAGGTGAAGTTGTCCCAATCCCAGCCCGTGGCGGCTATCTGAACATCCGGAGCAAACACCAGGCGAATATCATCGTAACGCTTGTAGATATACATGGAATACTTTCCGCCGTTGTATAAAGTCACAACCTTGCAGGTCAGGCCGGTTTCCTTGTTATATTTCTTCTCAAGCTCTTTAATCTTCTGGCGCTTACGTTTCGACTTTTCCTCATCAGTTTTACCTTTTTCCATAGCCTTATGCACGTCTTCAGTAACATCCTCTATGCGCATCAACTGATCAACATACAAATTCGGAAACTTCCGCTCCTCTTCCAGCGAAGAGGCATAGTAGCCGTTTTTAAACAGGTCTTCGCCCTCCTTCTGTACCCTGGAGAGCCGGCCGCGAATACAGTGGTGGTTGGTCATAATCAATCCATCTTCCGAGACGAAAGAGCCCGAGCAGCCACCCCCAAACTGCAGCGCCGATTTCTGCACATGGTCGAGCCATTGTTCCGATGGGTTAAAACCAAGTTCTTCCTGGTACTCTTGCATCGGCACATCATCAAAGGTGTACATCTTGCCGAAGTCTTCAAAAGAAAATTCCACTTCCTCCAAATCGAGCGGTTCATAAATGCTTTGCTGGGCAGTGGATACCGATAGCATAGCCCCCATCAGCAAAACAATCAATGATAAAGCTTTAATTTTTTTCATAGGTTATTCAAGTTTCGTTGGTTTAAAATGTATACATTATCTTGTAAAAAAGCAGGATGCTAAGGTAAAAAATAATGGGGTATTCAAACTTTAACTGAGGAGTAAAATAGTTAGGCTTTGGCAGGAAGGTTTTAATTGGAGAAATTAAAAATTACCGTGATTTATATATCCCAAAATAAAGGATCAGTTCACTGGGGGTATTATAGCACAAATCATTTTTTCCTTGTTCATAAAAAAATACCTCAATAGCTTTTTTTACCAAAACATTTCTATTATATTAGATGCCAATATATCGGTTAAAGGAATATGGTGAGCATCAACCCCCATATTACCGGTAAACTTCTATTAACCCAAACATCACGCAATGAAAAAAATCCGTCTCCTGAACATATCTTTCAATGCTTTGATAAAAAGTTATGAAATTCCCGCCTTTCGGGGCGCTATTATCGAAAAGGCCGGGAAAAATAATGAGTTGTTTCACAACCACAAAGATGATCAGTTCAACTACCGGTATCCGCTCATCCAGTACAAAACAATTGCTCAAAAACCGGCCATACTTTGTATTGAAGAAGGGGTGGATGAAATCCATCATTATTTCCAGTCCAGGGAATGGAATATTGAAGTAAGCGGCCGAAAACTGGATATGTCTATCAACCAGATGAACCTGAATACCTTCACGATGCAGGTGTGGGACAAATCCTGGGATTACTCCCTTAGAAACTGGATTGCCCTCAACCAGAAGAATTACAAAAAATACCAGGAAATAGGTGATGAAAACAAGCAAATGAAATTTCTGGAAGACTTGCTCACCGGCAATATCCTCAGTTTTGCCAAAGGCATCGGGTGGAATGTGGATAGAACCATTGAAGTTAAAATAAAGGAACTCCACAATATCAACAAAGTAAAATTGAAAGGTACTCCCGTATTGGGTTTCAACCTTGACTTCCAGACTAACGTCTTCCTGCCCAACCACATCGGGCTGGGCAAAGGCGTAAGCCACGGCTATGGCGTAGTAAAGATGAAGAAGAAATAAAAACCAACAACATGAGCAATACCAACCAACGACAAAAAGTTTACCTGGCCGCCCTGCTGCATGACATCGGGAAGTTTTATCAGCGGGCGAGCGGGAATACCAATGACAGCGACAGTAATTTATCGGAGCAATCGAAACGTATTAAGGATAATATCTGCCCGAAAAAACGTAATAGTCAGAACCGGACGCATAAGCATGTTTTATGGACCAATCAGTTTCTGGAAAAGAATAATAAACTGGACAGTGTCAAAGAGCAGGGGGAACAAATTTTTAAGGTCAATCCATGGAAGCCTGACAAACTTTATGAGGATAATCTGACCAATTTGGCCTCAAATCATCATAACCCTCAAAGTGCATTGCAAAAAATTGTGCAAATGGCGGATTGGTGGAGTGCCGGTATGGACAGGATAAATTCCGGAGAAGATGATAAAAGCGAATTAAACCACCATCAACTAAAGTTTACCGACTTCAGAAGCGTTCCTTTGTTTTCGGTATTTAACAACCTACAGGTAAATAGGAAATCAAATACTGATCCGAACGTGGCTTTTGCATTGAAGACTTTGGGTCTCAAACGTGAAAGCATTTTCCCGGAGCGTTTGATACAGGATGATGTCAATAGTCTTAAAGACCAATACCATGAATTATGGAATAAATTTGAAACAGACTTTGACAGACTTCCCTCCGACAGCTTTAGCGGATTTGAAGAGAGTGTTTTCTATCTCTTAAGAACATATACCTGGTGCATCCCTTCTAACACCATGGATATGGCTAATGTCAGTCTATTCGACCACCTGAAGACGACCGCAGCCATAGCCGATAGCCTGTATCTGGCATCTAAACATGAGACTTTTGAGGAGGCTTTCGACTTTTCAAAGCAATACGATTATCTTGCAGAAGGCTATTTTCCGTTGATGATGGTAGGTGTTGATATTTCAGGCATACAAAGGTTTATTTACGATATAGCCAGCAAAAAAGCTGCACAAAGTCTGAAAGGCCGCTCATTTTATTTGCAGCTTTTGATGGATGCTATTTTGCAAAAGTTCAAAGAAAAGCCGATTGGCGCTAAAGCCAGCCATACGCTTTATGCTTCCGGAGGAAAAGCCTATCTCTTACTTCCCAATACTACTGAAATAAATGAAAAAATCTTTGGAAAAGAAGGTATTAAAGAAACAGTGGAGAATGAGCTGTGGGAAGAGCATAAAGGCAAAATAGCTATAAATATGGATGCTGTGGGGTTTGCTTATCATTCCAGGCCGGAGAACAATGCATGGCAAACCTGGGTGGAAATTGAAAATCAACCAGGAGAACGGAAGTATATTTCAGACGTATGGAAAGCCCTGTCCGACAAACTCAACCACCAAAAGAATCAGAAATTTAAATCCAGACTCATCAATCAGTTTGAGGAATATTTTGATGAAAAACATTCTGACTTGCAAGCTGGAGGAAATACGGAAGGGAATGACGGAATAAAAACCTGCGCCGTAACGGGTGAAGAAATTATAGGGAAACATGAAAATCTAGACGATAAAACTATTGTCAAACCCAATGTAAAAAACCAAACAGATTTAGGTAAAAGCCTAAAAGATGCCGATTACATTATTTCGTTTAAGGGAAAGACGGAAGAAGATAAATATTTAAGCAGCAGAGCCAAAGTCAAAATCACTGTTCTTTCCACAAATTATTATCTTTTTGACCAAGAAGAGTTGACAAAAGATGAAGCGGAATTCCGTAATAAAATATCCTCAGCGGATGTTTCCAAAGTCAGTACTATAAACAAATTAAATTTTTTGGATGCTCCACTTAAAGGACAGCAGGTGAGTTACGGCTATGAGTTTTATGGAGGAAATGAGCAGGCCTATCATAGAGATGAGAATGATAATCCGAAAAAAAAGCTAAATGACAAAAAAGAAGAAATCCCGAATGTAAAAGATGAGAAAACCTTCGATGAGCTTGCCAAAACATCAAGCGATAAAGATAAAAACACCTTACTCGGAGTTTTACGCATGGACATCGACAACCTGGGGAAATTGTTCATTAAAGGCCTTAAGCCCGAGCACCTGAGTTTGAGCACCTATGCCACGCTTTCATTTCAGCTTGAATTATTCTTCAGTGGGTATC